>NZ_RZTO01001326.1:0-937 GCF_003997225.1 Mesorhizobium sp. M2C.T.Ca.TU.002.02.1.1 | reverse complement strand
CCCTGTCGGACAACCCGAAGCCGCTGCCGCAGCCGGGTGCCGCCGCCGACGCTTCCAAGCCCGCCGATGCCGCCAAGCCGGCGGACGGCGCCGCCAAGCCGGCCGAGGGAGCCGCTCCGGCCAAGCCGGCTGCGCCCGCTCAATAAACAATTTGTCACAGAGACTTCCTTGGAAAAGCCGGGTTCATCCCGGCTTTTCTGTTAGGAAAGCTGCATGGGCGGCGACAAAGGCTGCACTTGCGGTTTCCACCGGCGTCAAATGATCTAGATTGCCGGTGATCAGAGCAATTCCCGGAAAGTGGGACCGGTTTTCCGTCCGGAATTGCGTCGAGACAAAGCGACAGAGCGACCGTCGTTTCCGTGAAACGATGGGCGCTCCGGGGCTCGCGACGAGGAGAACGCATGAAGGTTGGCCGCTTCCGCACGCTTTTCGCATCGGCGCTCGCTTTCGCCTTCGCCGCCAGCCTCCAGGCCGGCTTCGCCGATGAATGGCATACGACCTCCTCGCTGATCGGGCCTTCCAAATACGGCGACAATTTCCAGCGCTACGATTACGTCAATCCCGATGCGCCCAAGGGCGGCACGTTGAATAGTGTCGTCGTCGGCACCTTCGACAGCTTCAACCCCTATATCGTTCAGGGATCGCCGGCCGCCGGTTTCGCTCAATTCGGTGGCGGACTGCTCTACGACACGCTGATGGAACAGGCGACCGACGAGGGCAGCGTCAGCCACCCGCTGATCGCCGAAGCCTACAAATATCCGGCGGATTATTCGTCCGCGACCTACCGGCTGGATGCGCGCGCCAAATGGCATGACGGCCAGCCGATCACCGCCGACGACGTGATCTGGTCGTTCCGGGTGCTGAAAGCCAACAGCCCGATGTACAATCGCTATTTCGAGAATGTCACCGATGCCGTGGCAGTCTCGGACCGCGAGGT
>NZ_RZTO01001325.1:0-941 GCF_003997225.1 Mesorhizobium sp. M2C.T.Ca.TU.002.02.1.1 | reverse complement strand
GGCTCGGCGCGGATGGCGTGTGGTCCTCGGTTCGCGCCGGGCTTGCCCGGACGGCAGGCTTCGCGGCAAGCCGGTTTTCGGGCGAGCTCGCCTGGCGCGCGACGATCCCGGCACAAAGCGCCGCCGGCCAGGTTTTTGAGCAAATCGGCGCCAGCGATTGCGTCACCACTTTCCTGCATCCCGGCTTCCACATGGTCGCCTATCCGGTGAGCAAGGGCAGCGCCTTCAATCTTGCCGCCTTCACCAAGGGCGAGCGCATCGCCGAAGGCTGGTCAGGCCACGCCGACCCCGCGATCCTCTCAGGCGCCATGCGCGGAACAACCGCATCCTTGTCGAGGCTGGTGGCGCTCGCTGGCCCCTGGACGGCCTTCCCCATCCACACGGTCGAGCAGCGGCGGTGGACTATGCCGGAGGGCATCGCGCTGATCGGCGACGCCGCGCATGCCATGACGCCGTTCGCGGCGCAGGGCGCGGCCATGGGCATAGAGGATGCCTCGATGCTCGCCAATCTGGTTGCCGATTTTCCAGGCGATCCGGCCCAAAGTCTCACTGTCTGGGAAAATCTTCGACGGCCGCGCGTCGAGAGGGTGCTGAAACGCGGCGCGCTGAACCGGCTCGCCTGGCATGCCTGGGGGCCGGTGGCGATCGCGCGTAACCTGGTGCTGGCCGCGCGGCAGGCGGAGAAGCTCGCAGCTGATCTCGACTGGCTTTACGGGTGGGAGGAGCGGAATGTGGTGCGGCGGTAGAGCGTCAGCAGGCCGCCTTGACGTAAGGGCTATTTGTAGTTACATTTTTGTGGTTACATGAAATGGAAGAATTGAGGTTTGAGTGGGATTTGGAAAAGGCTGGGTCCAATCTGCGCAAACATGGCGTGAGCTTCGAGACTGCCGTTCGTGTTTTCTCGGATCCGTTCGCGCTGACGGAGCAGGACAGGGTAGAAG
>NZ_RZTO01001324.1:0-941 GCF_003997225.1 Mesorhizobium sp. M2C.T.Ca.TU.002.02.1.1 | reverse complement strand
CTACTCGAAAGGCTGCTTCACCGGCGGCGTGGCGCTGCCGATGGACGGTCCGACCTGGGAAGTGATGCGTCCGTCGCGCAACCGCCGCTGGGGCCATCCGGCGATGATCGCGCTCATCGAAAAATTGTCGCGCGACGCCCAGGCGGATGGCTGGCCGGGGCTTCTGGTCGGCGATATCTCGCAGCCGCGCGGCGGACCGATGATGACCGGCCACGCCTCGCACCAGATCGGGCTGGACGCCGATATCTGGCTGACGCCGATGCCGAGGCGGCCGCTGACCATCGCGCAGCGCGAGACCATGAGCGCCACGCTGATGGTCAACGAGAAGACGCATCTGGTGAAGGACGCGCTGTGGACGCCGGCGCACACCAGGTTGCTCAAGCGCGCGGCGAACTATCCGGAGGTCGAGCGCATCCTGGTCAATCCCGGCATCAAGAAGAAGCTCTGCGACACCGTCTCCGGCGACCGCTCCTGGCTGCGCAAGGTCCGACCGTTCTGGGGCCATGACTATCATTTCCACATGCGCATCGGCTGCCAGCCGGGCTCGCCCGGTTGCAAGGGGCAGGAGGCGACGCCCGCGGATGACGGTTGCGGCAAGCCGCTGGCATGGTGGTTCACGGAGGAGCCGTGGCGGCCGAACAAGAACCCGGACGCCCCCAAGGCGCGCGACCTGATGACGATGGCCAATCTGCCCAAGCAGTGCCAGGACGTGCTCGATGCGCCGGATGCGCCGTCGCTGGAGGCGGTGACCTATCATGGCGGAAGCGCCGCCGCGGTCGCCGTGGCCGAACCTGAGCCGAGCGAGCCGGCACAAACGATCTCAAGCGGCAACGCCGCCATGCCGGCGGCGGCGAGCGCCTTCGCGCCGACGCCCAAGATCGGCATCCCGCTGCCGCGCCCACGGCCGGGGAACTGACGCTTTAAGCGGGCTTCCCCTTTCC
>NZ_RZTO01001323.1:0-941 GCF_003997225.1 Mesorhizobium sp. M2C.T.Ca.TU.002.02.1.1 | reverse complement strand
GGTCGGGGCTTTCGCGCGTGCCGCGCACGAGGGCCGCGATATAGCCGACGATATCGTCGACCAGCGTGACATCGCCGACCGTGGCAAGCGCGGCTTCAAGCGTCTTGCGGTCGGTCAGCGCCTTGATGCCATATTGCTCGATGTCGTGCGAGGCCGAGCCGCCGTGATTGACGATGATTGCGCGCTCCTCCGTGAGGTCCGGATAACTCACCCGATGCTTGAACAGGAAGCGGTCAAGCTGCGCCTCGGGCAGCGGATAGACGCCCTGATGCTCGATCGGGTTCTGCGTCGCCACCACCATGAAATTCCGGCCGAGCGAATGCGTGGTGCCGTCGAAGGTGACGGCGCACTCCTGCATGGCCTCGAGCAGGGCGGCTTGCGTCTTCGGCGGCGTGCGGTTGATTTCGTCGGCAAGCAGAAGATCGCAGAAGATCGGCCCGCGCGTCAGCGTGAACTGCCCGGTCTGGAAATTGTAGATGTTGGAGCCGACGATGTCGCCGGGCATCAAATCGGGCGTGAACTGGATGCGGCCATAGGCGACGCCGAGCGCCTGCGCGAAGCAGCGCGCCGTCATGGTCTTGGCGGTGCCGGGCGGGCCTTCGAGCAGGATATGCCCGCCGGCGAACAAAGCCGTCAGCATTAGGTCGACCGTATCGCGCTGCCCGGTGATCGCTTTCGCCACCTCTTCCCTGATCGCGTTCGCCAGGGCCTTCACTTCATCGACGTTCACCGAGCCTCCTTGCCGTCCAGTCATGCAGCTTTTCCGCTGCTTCATGCATTGCGGCCAAACTGTTGGAATCGTTCACTGCCTTGAACCGCGCGGTGAAACCATGAGCCTCGCCCTTGTCGCGGGAATCGAGCCATCGGTCGAGCGCTTCGCCCTGCAGCCCGTGCGGCGCGCCGAGCAGCGCGGCGGCGCGCTGCCGCATCAGCGCCGCGTA
>NZ_RZTO01001322.1:0-946 GCF_003997225.1 Mesorhizobium sp. M2C.T.Ca.TU.002.02.1.1 | reverse complement strand
ATCCGGGGACTGCGCGACGGCACCGACCTCGACTACGAAATGCAGATGGCCGGCATGAACGAGACGATGGCGCCGGAATTGCAGACGGTTTTTCTCCCCGCCAGCCCCTCGGTGCGCACCATTACCGCCACACTCGTGCGCCAGATTGCCTCGATGGGCGGCGATATCCGCCCATTCGTGCCAGCGGCCGTCGCCGGCGCGCTCAACGCCAAGTTCACCAGATAGGCTTTCCCGGAGATCCTCATGCAGCTGAAGAAGCTCGCTTCGTTCCTTGTCGTGCTTGCCGGCCTTTTCGCGACATCCGGGCCGGCCTTCGCCGCCGACAAGGAAAACACCATGATCATCACGCTCAAGGACGGCGACGTGACCATTGCGCTGCGCCCCGATCTGGCGCCCAAGCATGTCGCGCAGATCAAGAAGCTGGTGCGCGATGGCGCCTATGACAATGTCGCCTTCCACCGCGTCATCGACGGCTTCATGGCGCAGACCGGCGACGTCAAGTTCGGCAACATGAAGAAGGGGTTCGACCCGCAAGCCGTCGGCACCGGCGGTTCCGATCTTCCCGACCTGCCGGCCGAGTTCTCGCAAAGCGAGCAGTTCACGCGCGGCGTGGTCGGCATGGCCCGCTCGCAGGACCCGAATTCGGCGAACTCGCAATTCTTCATCATGTTCGCGCCGGCGCCGAACCTCGACGGCCAGTACACCATCGTCGGCAAGGTGGAGAGCGGCATGGAACTCGTCGACAAGATCAAGAAGGGCGACGAGGCCGACAACGGCACGGTCACCGATCCCGACCGCATGATCAAGGTTCGCATCGCCGCCGACGGCAAATAACTCCCTCAATTTTCAAAAGGATTTTCTGACATGGCTGAGATCAAGGATCGCGAGAACGCGCTCATCATGGAGACGACCAAGGGCCAGGTCGTCATCGAGATGTATCCCGAGC
>NZ_RZTO01001321.1:0-947 GCF_003997225.1 Mesorhizobium sp. M2C.T.Ca.TU.002.02.1.1 | reverse complement strand
CAGTAAGACTGGGCGGCCCGTTGCAATTAGATCGCAATCTTCTAATTTGCCGCCATGGCGCCTCAGGACATCAGCAAGCTGATCGTCCGGACTTCGATGAAGGACCGGGCTGCGTTCGATCTGCTCTACAAGCAGACCAGCGGGAAACTTTTCGGCGTCTGCCTTCGTGTCTTGAGGGACCGGGGAGATGCGGAAGAAGCGCTGCAGGAGGTCTTCGTCAAGATCTGGACGAAGGCGGACCGTTTCGCGGTTTCCGATCTGAGCCCGATTTCCTGGCTGGTGGCCGTTGCGCGCAACCATGCGATCGATCGCATCAGGGCGCGGCGCAGTCCTTCCGCCAACATCGACGCAGCCCTCGACGTCGCCGATCCGACGCCGGGACCTGAGGCCATGGCTGTCGCGGGCGGCGAGACCGAGCGCATCCACCATTGCCTCGACGAGTTGGAGAAAGACCGGGCGGCGGCCGTCCGGGGCGCCTATCTGAGCGGCGAAAGCTATGCCGAGCTGGCGGAGCGCTTCAAGGTTCCGCTGAACACGATGCGGACCTGGCTGCGGCGAAGCCTGCTCAAACTGAGAGAATGCCTGGAAAGATGACGCTGGCGGAAGACAACGGACCGGAACGCGGAGGCGACGACCTGCTCGCCGCCGAATACGTTCTCGGCGTTCTGGCCGCCGACGAACGCCAGGTCGCCTCCCGCCGCATCGACACCGAGACGGCTTTCGCCCGCCTGGTCGATGCCTGGGAGGTGCGCTTCGCGCCGATGGCCGCTGCTTACGCCGCGGTCGAGCCTCCCGCTTCGGTCAAGGCAGCGATCGACCGCCGCCTGTTTGCGTCCTCCGCCTCCACGGCGCCCGGCGGCAGCTTGTGGGCGAGCCTTGCCTTCTGGCGCGGCCTCGCCGCCGCCGCCATTGCGGCTTTGGCCGTCTATGTCGCCCTGCCTTACGTC
>NZ_RZTO01001320.1:0-949 GCF_003997225.1 Mesorhizobium sp. M2C.T.Ca.TU.002.02.1.1 | reverse complement strand
GTCCGGTGAAGAACGTCGCGCCGGGACCAGCGAGGAAGACGACGGCTGACGCGATTTCCTCGGGCCTGCCGATCCGGCGCAGCGGATGCATCGTCTCCTGAGCCTGCTGGTTCTCGCTGAGGGCGTCGAAGCCCAGCAGCGGGGTGTCGGTCGGTCCCGGCGCGACGGCGTTGACCAGGATGCGCGGCGCGAGTTCCCGCGCCCAGGAACGGGTGAGGCCGAGCAAAGCGGCCTTGGTGGCGCAATAGACCGAAGCCTTGGCGCGGCCGAGATAGGCGAGTTCCGAGGCGATGTTGATGATGCGGCCACCATCGGCGAGGTGAGGCAGCATTTCCCGCGTCATCAGGATGGCACCGCGGACGTTGACCGCGAACATGCGGTCCACGTGTTCAGCCGAAATACGGTCGAGCGGCGCTTCCTGAAGGATGCCGGCATTGTTGACCAGTATGTCATAGCCGCCGAGCCGGCGCGCGCCTTCGGTGACCGCGGCAATGATATCGGCCTCCCGCGACAGGTCGCAGGCAAGGATCGTCAGGTCCTGCTCAGAGGCGGCCAGATCGAGCCCGATCACCGTGGCGCCGGCCTCCCGCAGCGCCAGCGCCGTCGCCCGGCCGATCCCGCTGGCAGCGCCGGTGACCAGCGCACGCTTTCCGTGCAGTGCAGCTACCAAGGCACTTCTCCCCTGTCGACGCCGAGCGATTGTCCGGTGATGTTGGCGGCAAGGTCCGAGGCCAGGAAGAGGTAGGTGCCGGCGACGTCGTCCGGCACCATGAGACCGGGCAGCGCCTGCCCATCGACAATTGCGTCGAGCAGCTCGGCCTCGCCGCGGCCGTCATGCTCGGCCATGCGGCCGAGCGAGCGCATGGAAGCCTCGGTCCGCACCCAGCCAGGGCAAACGGCGTTGACGCGAATGCCTTTCGGGCCGAGCTCCCTGGCCCAGGTTTTCGTC
>NZ_RZTO01000131.1:0-10468 GCF_003997225.1 Mesorhizobium sp. M2C.T.Ca.TU.002.02.1.1 | reverse complement strand
TCGAAGGGCTGAGCAGGCATTTATGTCGGTCGCGGTTCGTTGCGAAAATCGCAAGCGGCATAGCCGCCTTCTCCCGCCGGCACAACCACTTGGCGATGCCGCGAACGCGTCGCCTTGCGACGCATCGCGGAGGGCTTGCATTGCTCCGGCGGTTGCACCATGTGGAATAAAGCCAAGAGAACAGCATGACCGCCATCGAATCCCCCTGCATCCTGGTCTGTTCGATCGATATGAAAACCGGGTTCTGCTTCGGTTGCGGCCGCACGCGCGACGAGATTTCCGGCTGGCTGACGATGACCCCCGAAACGCGCCGGGCGGTGATGGCCGAACTGCCGGCGCGGCTCGAAACGGTCGAGCGGCGGCCGCGCCGCGAGACCCGGCGTACCCGCATGGCGCGCGAGCGCGGCGTTTTGTGAGAAGAAACCGATGAATCGGCTGTTCTGGATTGTCATGGCGGTGATCGGCGCCGGGGTCGTGCTGCTCATGCTCAACAATTCGGCCGGCCACACTTTCGGCATGGACAACAACGATTTCGGCCGGCTGATCTGGGTCGGCGTGCTGGTGATGGTGATCGGCGCGAGCCTGCTCCGCTCGGGCCGGCCGATGGGCGACATGGCGCGCAATATCGGCGTCTGGGCCGCGCTGATCCTCGTGCTGATCGCCGCCTACCAGTATCGCTACGAGTTGCAGGACGTCGCAAGCCGCGTGACCGCCGGCCTCGTGCCCGGCAGCCCGCTGGCGCTCGGCGTGGAGAATGGCCGCCCGACCGTCACGCTCGACAAGGCCGACAACGGCCATTTCGAAGCCCGTATCCTGGTCAACGGCACGCCGGTGCGCGCCGTGGTCGACACCGGCGCGACCAGCACGGTGCTGACGTCCGAAGACGCCCAGGCCGCGGGTTTCAACCCGGCGGCGCTCAGCTACAGCGTGGATGTCTCCACCGCCAACGGCATGGCGCGCGCGGCGACGGTCAGGACCGACGAAGTGGCGATCGGCGGCATCGTGCGCAAGGACATGTCTGTGATGGTCGCCGCGCCCGGCATGCTGGACCAGAGCCTGCTCGGCATGAACTTCATCGGCTCCTTGTCGGGTTTCGACGTGCGCGGCGACCGCATGATCCTGCGCGATTGATGCATATCGCCCAGAAGTGCGTAGCGGTTCTGGGACCACGATATGCATAGGAAAGAAGGTTAAAGCGCAACGCGCTTTAACTGAAGATCAGGCTGCCTCGGCTTCCGCGGCAGTGAGATCAACCGCGGCGAACGCGGCGTTCAGCACCTCCGCCCCCGCGCCTGGCTTGTTCGCATCCGTCGACAGGATTTGCCGGAAGCGGCGCGCCCCGGGCAAGCCGTGGAACAGTCCGACCATGTGGCGGGTGATGTGGCCGAGCCGGCCGCCTCGCTCGATGTGGCGCGCGGCATAGCCGGCCATGGCGTCGATCAGCGCCGGATAGTCGAAGGCGGCAGCCGCCTCGCCGTAGAAAGCAGCATCGATGCCGGTGAGGATGCCCGGCGTATGATAGGCGGCGCGACCGAGCATCACGCCATCGACACGGGAAAGATGCACCGACGCCTCGCCGAGCGATTGGATACCGCCATTGATGCCGATGAATTCATCCGGCTTTCTGGCCTTCAGCCGGTAGACGCGCGGATAGTCGAGCGGCGGGATGTCGCGATTCTCCTTGGGACTCAGCCCCTCCAGCCAGGCCTTCCGCGCGTGCACCCAGAGCGCGTCGGCGCCGGCGGCGAGCACGCCGTCGGCGAGCGTGTCGAGGGCGGGCTCCGGGTCCTGATCGTCGACGCCGATGCGGCATTTGACAGTGACGGGGATCTTCACCGACGCCTTCATGGCCGCGACGCATTCGGCGACCAGAGCCGGCGTCTTCATCAGGCAGGCGCCGAATGTCCCCGACTGGACGCGGTCGGACGGGCAGCCGACATTGAGGTTGATCTCGTCGTAACCGAAGGTCTCGCCGATCCGCGCCGCCTCGGCAAGTTTTGCCGGATCCGATCCGCCAAGCTGCAACGCGACCGGGTGCTCGACATCGTCGAAACCGAGCAGTCGCTCGCGCGCGCCATGGATGACCGCGTCCGCCACCACCATCTCGGTGTAGAGCAGAGCCCGGCGCGTCAACTGGCGGTGGAAGAACCGGCAATGCCGGTCCGTCCAATCCATCATTGGTGCCACGGCGATCTTCGTCTTCATGGGCCTACTTCATCGCTGCCATAGATGTAACAGTCAAATCCTTTAGCGCGGCTTGTCGTATTCTCGTTTAATTTCAACGGCTTCTGGAGGCAGGGACAAAAGCCCCCTCCACGGAGGGACCTTCTCCTGATTCACACTTTTTGTTAAAAAGCAATAGTCCGATTTGAAATTTCCACAAATAAGCGTAAAGTTTTTGTGCTCATGTTATGAGCGGGAGGCGTACAGGCAGCGATGCCTGTCTAGAGGGGCGGGGTTGAGTATGCCCTCATTGTCGATCCTTGGTGCCCGCCGTTGGTGGGTCACCGATGCGCGTAGGACGCATCCGCCTAGAATTGCCTGACGGGGCAAGGAGCGGAGGATCAGCGGCGGCGCCTCCCAACCCCCTCTACCCCCTGAGCCAAATCCACCACTCCAGGTTCTTTAACGATGGCGCGTGGCGCCGGCCTTGGCCGGCGGATGCGCGCCCATGCGGCCGGTTGCCAGCGTTGGGGCTGACTACGCACCTGCCGCATTGAACGGAGGCTGTCATGACCATCACCACGGACATCGGTGGCACGCTGATGCTCGACCGGACGTCGGGTTTCAGCACGGATGACGCCGCAGCCAGCGGCGTTCTCGTGGCCTCCGGACTTCGAGCGCCGCGGATAACCGCGGCCACGCGAATACGATGTGTAGAACCAGTCAACCATCCAAGAAAGGATGAACATTATGGCTACCATTAATATCGTAGGCGAGTTGGTTAACGACCAGACGGCCGGTATACAAAATACCGCTACCGGCGACCCCGATGGCGATGATGTCGCAGTAAGCGTCTCCGGCGGTTTGCTGGTCAGCGCTGACCTCGACCCCGCCTTCGTCACCTATCTCAACGGTCTCGGCTTGACCGCAGGGCAGTTGGCGTTCGCTGACTCCGCCGAGGCGGCAAGTCAAGCCGACCTCGTGCAGGTGACGGTGGGAGCGAACGAGGTCGTGGACAGCCTGATCTTCGCCCCTCTAACTCACGCGGATTCTGGATTGAACACCGTGGGTGGCGAAGACATCTTCCTCACCACGTCGGCGGACGGCAAATCTGTGCTGGCGACTGATACCAGCGGTGACATCGTCGCCGCCTTCTACATCATCCCCAACGGTGACAATACGTTGGGCACGGTGCAGATGGTCACCTTCGCGTCGATCGCTCATCCGGACAACCTCAGCCCGGATGACAGAGTGGACTTCAGCGACATCCTGAAAGTCCGCGCGTTGTCACACACGGATGAGTCCGTCGGTGGCAGCATCAACGTCGACGATGACGGCCCGACAATCACAGCCAACGGTACAGAGCCGACACTCACCACCGACGACACCGACACCCCCACCAGCAGCCAAACCAAAAACTTCGCGGGTGCGTTCACCTCCGACCCTGGCACCGATGGTCTCGGCGCAGCCGGCATCACCTACGCGCTCGGCACGCCGGGCGGCGCCTCCGGCCTGATCGCCACCCAACTGAACGAGGCTATCAACCTGTTCAACAACGGCGGCGTCATCGAAGGCCGCACGGCGACGACCAACGCGCTGGCATTTACGGTTGAAGTAAATGCCACCGGTGACGTCACGCTCACTCAACTGCTGGCCGTCAGGCATGATCCTGAGAGCGGGCCGGACCAGTCGACCGGCCTTTCGGCAGCCAACCTCGTGACCTTGACGGCGACGATCGTCGACGGCGACGGCGATACCGCCTCGGATATTGCGAATATCGGCGATAACCTTCTATTCAAGGACGACGCGCCAAGCATCAGCGCGCCGCTCGACAATGTGATCGTGACCGTGGACGAGTCAAACTTGGCCGGCGACCAAACCAAGGGCTTCGCAACCCAGTTCACGTCGGACGGTGGCAAGGACGGCTCTGCCGGCATCATCTATGCGCTGAGCGTCGTCGCGGGTGCGTCTGGGCTGTTCGACACACTCAGCGGACAGGCAGTCAATCTGTCGCTCAACGGGAGTGTCGTCGAAGGCAGGACCGCGACGGACGGCGATCTGGTGTTCACGGTGAGCGTGGATAGCTCCGGTCAAGTCACGCTAAACCAGATCCGGTCGGTTATCCACGACCCCAACAACGGTCCGAACGACACCGAGACTCTGGACGCGGACAACCTGATCAAGCTGACGGCTACCATCACCGACAAGGACGGTGATAGCGCCTCGGCCGTCCTCAACATTGGCCAGAACCTTGTCTTTACGGATGATGCTCCGTCGATCGTGAAACCGTTCGACGGCGACCCCGGCACGGGTGGTATCCAGCACGAGACGCTGAACAATGTACTGAGCCCCCCTGCCGCTCCGGCTACCGGGGACTTCAAATACAGCATCGGCGCGGACGGTCGCGTGGTTTACGACGCGACCCACTCCGACTTCGGTGATGCTGACCCCATCACGGCAGGTATTCAGCGCCTGGTGCTGACCGGTACGGTCGACAATGCGCAAAACCCGGCGATAACCAATGTCCAGACGTCACTCGTTTCGGAGGACGCCAACAGCGCACAGTTCTCCTTCTCGTTCCATTACGACAAGGATCCGATCACCGCCGGGGTGCAGGACGCGACGGCGGGTGGCACGTTGACCTTCGACAAGGTTGCAGGCACGTACTCTATCCAGTTGAATGACGTGATCGACGGGTTCAGCTTCAACGTCTTCCACTCTTCGGAGCTGTTGACGAAAGCACCTCCCGGCAACACCGGCCACCCCGAACTCGTGGTGACCGAGTTGGATCACGCCGATACCGGCCCGAATCCGGCCGATAGTGACGGGTTCTACGTGCAGTTCACGGCGAACTCGAACCCGAGCGGCAGCCCCTTCGGGTTTAACGCCACGGGTGACGGCGCACCGAACGGACCGCCTCTCGACACCACCTACAACAACGGGCAGTTCATCACCAGCAACTTCGAGGACTGGGTATCCGCCACGCAGTCGACCAACGGCGTGGCCGGTGACACGATCCAGAAGGGCGAACTGCTAACGCTCCGGTTCTTCAACGAGAACATTCTGGGCGACGTGAACCCGGGGGCTCCCGGTGGCGGTACCGAGAAGATCACGCCGACTGACAAGGTGGACGCTATCGCCATCAAGTTCGACGGCATCGGCAATGCCGAGAACCTCATCGTGGTTCTCGACCTCATCGACGACAAAGGCACGGCATCTACCGCCGACGATGTCCATACGACGCGGTCGATCGTTGTGGACAATGCGGACTTCTTCAAGGGGAACACGGTGCCGTCTCCATACAGCACGGAGTTCTCGCTCGACAACAACGACGGTCTCGTGATCATCGAGAAGGGTGATTACAACAACGCCGCTGCCGGTGAGAACTTCTCGATCCAGGGTATGCAGATCATGCAGTCCAGCAACGGGCTGACGGGATCCGGCATCAACCTGACCAAGGCGACCGACGATCCGAACACTGTCGCGGTGGAGGGCAACAGCCCGGTGACCGGCACGCAGCAATCCTGGGGATCCACGGATAACGACGTCCTCAAGATCACGGACATCGGCTTCATCCAAACGACGTCCGGGCAGATCGGCGCCAGCCTCGACTTCGCGGTCAACATCCAGGACGCCGATGGCGACGCCACGGGCATCCAGCACTTGGCGGTTGACGTCATCGCCTGACACCTGACCAAAGGGAGGCGGCGCACGCCGCTTCCCTTCTCCCTGTGCAGATAATCTCGCGTCCCGCGCGAAACCTCAAACCAAGGCGTCAAACCGCATACAGGGCAGATACGATCATGATGAAATCGCCACGTCCCTCTGCCCTGCAGGCGGTGATGCGAGAAGCCAGGCGCGCCATAAGACCGCTTATCTGGTTTAGCGCCGGCATCAACACATTGATGCTGACCGGCGCGTTCTATATGCTCCAGGTCTATCACCGCGTGCTTGGCAGCCATAGCTTGGAGACATTGGTGACGCTATCGCTGATGGCGGCGGCGGCGATCACCACGATGGCAGGGCTAGAGATAGTTCGCGCACGCCTGTTGTCCACCGTCGGGACATGGTTGAACGCCCGATTAGCTCCGGTACTTCTGAGCGCGTCGGTTGAATACGCCGCCTCGGCGCCGGGCCAGATCAACGCCCGTGCGCTGCGTGACCTCGACCAGGTGCGGAATTTCTTCACCAGCCCAAGCATCTACCCGATCCTCGACGCACCCTGGGCGCCGATTTTCCTGGGCGCTATCTTCCTGATGCACCCTTGGTTGGGCTGGCTGGCGACCAGCGGCGGGATCGTGCTGTTCGCGCTGGCGTTGCTGACCGAATATCTGACCCGCAAGCCAATGGCGGAAGCCGCAATCGCCCAGATGCGGGCCTACATGCAGGCCGAACAGACGATCCGCAACGCCGAGGTCGTCCAGGCCATGGGCATGCTGGGCCCCCTACTCGAGAGCTGGAAGGCCCAGCAGGACGAGGCAAACAGAGGACAATCTCTCGCCAGCAACCGATCCAGCACCATCTCGGCCCTCGCGCGCGCTTTCCGGCTGGCTCTGCAGATGGCCGTTCTCGGCCTCGGCGCATATCTGGTGCTCAAAAACGAGGCGTCGCCCGGCATCATGATCTCCGCCTCGATCCTGATGGGTCGCGCACTGGCCCCAGTGGAACAGGCGATCGGCACCTGGAAGGCGACGATCGGGGCACGGAACGCTTACAAGCGTCTCGTCGCAGTGGCCGGTCAGAGGCCGGAGGCCACACCGGCTCTGCCATTGCCGCGCCCAAAGGGAAAGTTTGAGGCCGAGAACATTATGCTCGCCAGGCAGGGCGGCGAACCGATCCTGCGGGGAATCAGCTTCCGGCTGAAGCCTGGCGAAGCCATGGCGTTGATCGGCCCAAGCGCAGCCGGCAAGACGAGTCTGGCGCGCGTGTTGGCCGGGGCTTGGCGTCCGACCAGCGGTCGCGCATTGCTAGATGGCATGAGCGTTGCCGAATGGGCGGCCGAGGATCGAGGCCGACATGTCGGCTACCTGCCGCAGGATATCGAACTCTTCGCCGGCACCGTTTCCGAGAACATCTGCCGCTTCGCGCCGCTCAGCCCGGCGGCCTTCAACAACGTGGTCAAGGCCGCGCAATTGGCCGGCGTCCACGACCTGATCAAGAGACTACCGAAAGGCTACGCCACCGAGATCGGTGAAGGCGGCGCGGCGCTGTCTGGCGGGCAACGCCAGCGCATTGGGTTGGCGCGGGCGCTCTATGGCGACCCGGCGCTTCTTATCCTTGACGAGCCCAATTCCAATCTCGACCACGAGGGCGAGCAAGCACTGGCTATGGTCATCGGCGGGCTCAAGGCGGCTGGCGCGACCTTGATCTTGATCTCGCACCGGCCAAGCATTTTGGACAAGGTCGACAAGGTTCTGGTGCTTAACCACGGCGCACAGGACCTGTTCGGGCCACGCGACGCCGTGTTCAGCGAACTCGCCCGGCGGGTCCGCGAGGCGAATCCCCTTCCTGCCGTGGCGGCGAACCAAGATAGCGCCCACGAGGCGAACCCGCTCCCTGCCGTAGTGGCGAACCAAGGTAGCGTCCGCAATCCGGCCCGCCGATACGCTGCACGAAAACTGTCGCCTAAGTTCAACCTTGTTTCCGAGACCATCCGCGATGGCGGTGCAGCCGTCGCCCAACCGTCAGAGCAGGAACAGCCATGAAGGTCGTCCCGCTGCCGCTCCCGCCACCCTCACGACTGGACCCGGTGCCGCTGCGTCTGGCAGGCGTGACGCTCACCGGGTTTGCAATCATGTTGCTGTTCTTCGGTGTTGGCGGGGGATGGGCCGCGCTCGCGCCATTGGACAGTGCCGCGGTGGCGCCGGGCGTCGTCAAGGTCGCGGGCGACCGCAAGCTCATCCAGCACCTCGAAGGCGGTATTATCGCGGAGTTGAACGCCGCCGACGGCGATATCGTTAAGGCTGGCAAGGTCCTCGTCCGGCTCGACGACACCCAGGCGAAGGCGCAGCTCGATCTCTTTCAGAACCGGATTGCAACGCGCGAGGCCTTGGCCGCGCGTCTCAGGGCCGAGCGCGACGACAAGGCCGAGGTCGAGTTCGATCCGGCATTGCTCGCAAACCCCGCCGCCGCCGCAAGGGACGCGGTGGCCGCGCAGCGCGACGTGTTCGCGGCCAAGCACCACAATTTGAAGGACGAGCGGGAAATTCTCGGCCAGCGCCGGCACCAGACCGAAGAGGAGGCAGCCGGACTGCAGGAGCTCATCGCCACGCAGGACAAGCAGGTGGTGGCGATCGAGGGCGAAACCAAGGACCTTCAGGGCCTGCTCGACAAAGGGTTGACCACCCGCGAGCGGTACCTGTCGCTCAAGCGACAGCAGCGCGAGATCGAGGGAGAGCGCGCTACCAACGTCGCAGCGATCGCTCGCGCCAGAAGCGCCATGGCCGAGATCGACATGCAGATCCTGAACCTCAACACAGTACGCATGAACGAAGCCGTCGACGAGTTGAGCAAGGTCGAGGCGGAACTGTTCGATCTCGGACAGCAGGCGCGCTCCGCCAAGGACGTGCTTGCCCGCACGGATATCGTCGCGCCGGTTGACGGCATCGTCATGGACCTGAAGGTCCACACGGCAGGCGGTGTCGTGAAACCCGGCGAGACATTGATGACGATCGTGCCGCTCGGACAGCAGCTCGTGGTCGAAGCCTTGGTCAAACCGGAGGATGTCGAAACGATCGCCCCCGGACAGCCCGCGCGGGTAAGCTTCCCGGCCTTCGCCCGCTACAACCTGCCGCCGCTGGAGGGCGTCGTCGGGGTGGTGTCCGCCGACCGCATGGTCGACGAGCACAGCGGAGCACCGTATTTCGCCGCGACCGTGTTGATCGACAAGAACGAGCTCGCCAAGCTCGACGGCCGCAAGCTCCTGCCAGGCATGTCGAGCGAGGCGATGATCCGGACAGGCGCCCGCACCATGCTGTCCTACCTCGCCGAGCCGATCACCCAGAACTTCCGCCGAGCCATGCGAGAGAAATAGCTACCTGCACAAGTACGAGTGCAAACGCAGCTTCGCCTCCGCGGCCGCAGGTCGATGCTTCGTCAACCCGGCGTCGGGAGCCGCTGGGGATCTTAACGCCTCAAGGCGTGGATGCTGCCCGTCGATCAGCCACCCCAGCCCGCCGCATCCTCACATGATTGCGACCGGCGTGGAATAGTTTCCGGCCGGGCTCGGTATATGCGGCATCGAGGTGAAGTTTGTCCGCGCTCGCTATTTTGGAGAATTTCCGGGTGCTCAAGCATAGCGTCTCAGGCGCTGGAGCGCGCGGGGCAAGTGTGAGCGCAACAATGTCTGCGCGGGCTTGCTCGCGACCGAAAATTCTGCCGGTCGGACCCGGTATCCCGCTGCCCCGTCTTCCAAGCTGGGTCGCCTCTGCAGAGAGGCCTCATCATATCGATCAACAGGACGATTTCCGGCCGTTGTCGGCCCGATTGCGGAAATCACCGTGAAGCAAAAAAGTGTCTCAAACGGAGGAAACCATGGCAGCCAATCAAACAATTTCGCAGCGCTTCGACGAATATCAGCCCTCCAAGACATTATGGTTCTGGTCGGTCGTCGGCGCCGTGGTGCTGACAATGATAGTCGGCTTCACGGCTGGCGGCTGGACCCTGGCGGGAACAGCTGCGGAAATGGCGAAGACGTCCGCCATCAAGGCGCGGGCTGAACTCGTCGCCAATCTTTGCGTCCAAAAGTTCATCACCGCGTCAAACGCGAGCGAAAACCTGACCAAGCTGAAGGGAACGTCCTCGTACCAGAGAGATAGTTTCATCACCGACGGCGGGTGGGTAAAGCTGGCCGGAATCAAGAGGGACGCCCCGGGCGCCGCGGACCTGTGCGCGGACAAATTGGCAGCGATGGACACAATCCCGACCAACAGCGTGGCTCAAGACAACACCAAAGGCTGACCGCCACTTCAGGTTTCGCCTGGCAACGCGCGTGTTCTGCCGGGCATTCATCGGGATGGAGGCGAGGCCATGTATGAAGCGTGGTTTTCTAGGCCGGTGCCGGTGGTGACCGGCATTTCTGGCGAGATCAAGAATCTTTCCAATGCCAATCAAGCGGTCGACTTGCTCACCAGACACTGGCGCAGTCCAGGAAGCCAGAGGCACTTGGCGGCACTGCGCGCTTGCCGCCAGGCCATGAACGGCGGCATGGCGGCCGACGTCGCCAGGGACGCATTGGTCGACGCGGCTCGAGAAGCGCACATGCTCGTCGAATAAGCCGGCAACGAGCAATGGTCCGGACCCGGTG
>NZ_RZTO01001319.1:0-962 GCF_003997225.1 Mesorhizobium sp. M2C.T.Ca.TU.002.02.1.1 | reverse complement strand
GGCTATGTCACCGAGGCAGCGGAAGCCTGGCTCGCCTTTGGCTTCGAAACGCTCGGCGTCGGCGAAATCGTGTCGTTCGCGGTCGCCGGCAATCATCGCTCCATCGCCGTCATGAAGCGACTCGGCATGCAAGCCGACGCAGGCGCCGATTTCGATCATCCGAGCGTTCCCGACAGCCACCCGCATCTCAAGCGGCATGTCCTCTACAGGCTGCCGCGAGAGGACTGGCAGGCGCGAAAAAGGGCGGCTCGCTAGCCGCCCTTTTCATTGAACATCAATCGGTTGCCGGACTTTCCGGACTCAATCCATCCGGATCGTGACGAAGCGCAGTTCGCCGGTCTTCGAGGCCAGCATAAGCAGCGCGTTCTTGCGGCCCTGCTCCTTCAGCGCGCCGATCCGGTCCATCACGTCCTTCGGCGTGCCGACCGATTCCTGCGCGATCTCGGTGATCACCTCGCCGGGCTGGATGCCGCGCTCGGCCGCCGCCGAATCCTTGGCGACGTCGGTGACGACCACGCCGGACACGTCGGCCGCGATGCCGAACTTCTGCCGCGTCTGGTCGTTGAGCTCGCCGACCGTCATGCCGAGCACCGAGGCTGTCGACACTGGAGGCGCTGCCTTGTCGCCCTTGTCCTGATCGGGGTTGCCGTTCTCGCCGCTGGCCAGCTTCTCGCCGTCCTCAAGCCGTCCGAGCGTAACCTTGACGGTCTGCTCGACGCCCTTGCGCACGATGACCACGTCGACCGCCTTGCCCACCGGGCTTTCGGCGACGACGCGCGGCAGGTCACGCATTTCATGGATATCCTTGCCGTCGAACTTGATGATGACGTCGCCGGCCTGCACCGAACCATTGTCGACCGGCCCGCCCTTGATCACGCCGGCCACCAGGGCGCCCTTGGCGGTCGCCATGCCAAGGCTTTCGGCGATGTCGTCCGTCACCGGCTGGATGCGTACGCCCAGCC
>NZ_RZTO01001318.1:0-968 GCF_003997225.1 Mesorhizobium sp. M2C.T.Ca.TU.002.02.1.1 | reverse complement strand
ATCCAGCATAGGATCGACGTCGGCATCTCGCCTTCGCGGGTGAAGCGCGCGGAGCTCGCCTACCTTCACCTCTTCACCGAGATCCATCGCCCCTATTGCGGAAGGCCGCACAGGCTTTTTGGCAAGAGCATCGCCGATCCTGAAGATCTGGCGAAGGAAGCCTTCGTGCTGACCGGCGCCGACGAGGGCGACGAGCTCACTCAGTTTCGGCTCGAGCATGGGTTCGGCCGCAACATCGCCGGCATGTCCGATCATCTCGAGGAAGCCAAACGGCTGGCAATCCTCGGCGTCGGCCTCTGCTTCCTGCCGGAAGGCTACGCGCAAACCGACGTCGAGGCCGGACGGTTGTGGCCGCTGATCGCCGGCGGCGAAGTGCCTCGCAACGACATCTTCATCGTCACCGACCCGCAGAGCCCGGAGCACATCGCGCGTGACCTTTTCATCGCCGAGATCGTCGAGCGGACGCAGCTGGTGGTAAGGAATGCATTGATCTGATTAATGCTTAACGTTCGATCTTTGGACGTTGAAGGGAAGAAATCGGGGTTCCATGGTCACGCATGGCGACATTGCATCGGTTCCGTTGATGCTGCCGTAAGGCGAAGACGGGCTGGCATGTCGACCAGGGGAACACCTCGCAAAGGGGATACTGAGATGACCTTGCAAACACCGACTTCGCCCAGGCAGCCATTGCCGGGCGAGGCGCAGCCGGCGATTGCCGACAGCGTCGAGACGATCCTGTCCGTCACCGAGGCGGACATTGCCGACTATACCGAATCCGTGGTGCCGCAGGCAAAGCGGCGCTCCAACTTCCGCATGCTGGCGCAGTTCCTGTCGATGCAGGCTGTGTTCGGCACCGTGCTGGTCGGTTATGGCGCGCGCTTCCAGGGACTGACGCTTTCCGAACTGACTGTGGCGATGCTGATCGCCGCGGCCGTCATGAGCCTCTATTGCATCGGCTCTGCCAATGC
>NZ_RZTO01001317.1:0-970 GCF_003997225.1 Mesorhizobium sp. M2C.T.Ca.TU.002.02.1.1 | reverse complement strand
AGCCGTGGCCGAAAGTGCCGATGCGGTCGCTCTCGTCGGCGATCGGCTCGAACACCTTGTCGTTGATGATGAGCGCCGAGATCGGCAGGTAGGAGGACGAGATCTGCTTGGACAGCACCATGATGTCGGGCTTGATGCCAAAGGTCTGCGAGCCGAACATCTCGCCGGTCCTGCCGAAGCCGCAAATCACTTCGTCGGCCACCAGCAGGATGCCGTATTTCGACAGCACCGCCTGGATCTTTTCCCAATAGCCGGCGGGCGGAACGACGACGCCGCCGGCGCCCATGATCGGCTCGCCGATGAAGGCGGCGATCGTTTCAGGCCCCTCGGCAAGGATGAGCTTTTCCAGCTCGTCGGCAAGCCGTGCGGAGAACTGTTCCTCGCTCTCGCCGGGCTGGGCGTCGCGCCAGTGATGCGGCGTCGACGTATGCAGGATATTGGCGATCGGCAGGTCGAAGGAGAGATGGTTGTTGGGCAGGCCGGTCAGGCTCGCCGAGGCGATGGTGACGCCGTGATAGCCGCGCTTGCGGCTGATGATCTTCTTGCGCGCCGGCTGGCCGAGCGCGTTCGAGCGATACCAGATCATCTTGATCGCCGTATCGTTGGCCTCGGAACCGGAATTGGTGAAATAGGCCTTGCTCATCGGCACCGGCGCCATCTGCACCAGCTTCTCGGCAAGGTCGATCAGCGGTGAATGCGCCTTGGAGCCGAAGTCGTGATAGAAGGGCAGCTTCGACATCTGCCGCGTCGCGGCGTCCACCAGCCGCTTTTCCGAGAAGCCGACGGCGACGCTCCACAAGCCCGCCATCGCCTCGATGTAGCGGTTGCCGGCGATGTCCTCGACATAGACGCCATCGCCCTTTTCGATCACCAGCGGCCCCGTCTCCTGATGCTTGCGGGCGTTGGTGTAGCCATGCAGGTGGTAGCGAATGTCGCGGGCTTCGGGGGAATTCGGTCTGGCGTCCATGAC
>NZ_RZTO01001316.1:0-974 GCF_003997225.1 Mesorhizobium sp. M2C.T.Ca.TU.002.02.1.1 | reverse complement strand
CCATTGCCCGACGCCTATGCCGAGATCGTCAGGAAACACGTCACCAGGCTCGGCCTCAAGGTGATGTTCGAGCCCGGCCGCCTGATCGTCGGCAATGCCGGCATCCTGGTGTCCGAGGTGATCTATGTGAAGGAAGGCGACGCCAAGAACTTCCTTATCGTCGACGCCGCCATGAACGACCTGATCCGGCCGACGCTCTATGACGCCTTCCACGACATCCGGCCGGTGGTGCAGCCGCACGCCTCGACGCCGCGCATGAAGGCCGACGTCGTCGGCCCGGTCTGCGAGACGGGCGACTTCATCGGCCTCGATCGCGATCTGCCGAGATTGAAGGCGGGCGACCTGATCGCCGTTTCCACCGCCGGCGCCTATGGCGCGGTGCAGGCCGGCACCTACAACACCAGGCTTCTGGTGCCGGAGGTTCTGGTCGACGGCGACCGCTTCCATGTCGTGCGGCCGCGCCAGACCTATGAGGACCTGATCGGACTGGATTCTATCCCCGACTGGCTGAAGTAACGCGCCTGGCGAATCGTTAGATCTTCCGCTGGATCAGCGCTTTGGCTTCCGCGATCCGGCCCTCGTCGCGGCGATAGAAGATCCACTGCTTGGCGCGCTTGGTCGAGAGCAGGCCGGCCTGGGTCAGCACGCGCATATGCTCGCTCAGCGTCGCCTGGGTGATGCCGAGCTTTTCGGCGATCAGCAGCGCGCAGACGCCGTCCTCCACCAGATCGCCATCGGCTTGGCGCGGAAAATGCGCGCGCGGATCCTTGAGCCAATCGAGGATCTGCAGCCTGCGCTCGTTGGCGAATGCCTTGAAGATGTCGACCTCTTGCATTTAGCCATTTTGCTAAGTTACTAATTGAAGTCAATCCCGAGGAGCAGGCCATGTTGAACACCAGAACGATCACGCGCGAGCGCATCGCCGCTGTCGAACCGCGCATCCGACCCTATGTCCGCCACACGCCGGTGATGCG
>NZ_RZTO01001315.1:0-978 GCF_003997225.1 Mesorhizobium sp. M2C.T.Ca.TU.002.02.1.1 | reverse complement strand
CGCCGGCAGGCCGCGCGGCGCCACCTGCTGGAGATGATCCGGCTGTCGCGCGAAGACTGGAAGTCGATCCTGGCCGAGACCGACAATGATCGCGAATGGCTGCCGGGACCGCAGCAGAAAGGCGTCAACCGGCTGACCGGCCTCGAGGTCGGCGAGGAACAGGTGCAGGCATGGCTCGCCACGCTGACGGTGGCCGAGGACCTTCTCGAAGGCCGCGCGCTGCTGCCGCATTTCCGCATCGCCGGCAAGGGCATCAACATGAAGCGCTTCTTCGACGAGCCGAAGCCTTTCGATCTCGTGCTGTCGATCACCGGCCCCGGCATCGCGCCCTATCTCGAAAGCGGCAGGATCCTCAGCAGCGACGATTTCGACCAGATCCAGCGCGAGTTCGGCGGCGCCGGATTCTTGACCTTCGCGCTGTGGTTCAACTGAGTCTTGGGTTCCTCGCCCCACGGACGTGGCGCATGCATTGTCTTATGGTGCGCTGGTCGACCCCCCACTCCGTCTCGGCTTCGCCGAGCCACCTCTCCCCCGATCGACGGGGTAGAGGAAAGGCGCCAAGCCTTTGTGCTCTCAACGCTCGTCCAGCAAGGCTCCCTTCCTTTCCCTCCGTAGGGGGGAAAGGTGGCGCTGCGAAGCAGCGACGGATTGGGGGAACCACGTGGCAATCAGGCCTCGGCCCGATCAGTCACGCCAGTCACAGAAGATGTGTGCATAGCGTAGACGAAGGGTGGGGGAGAGGAACCTGGTCGGCGTTCGCTTTCCCATCGGATCATGACGCCTCTCCTGACAGCCTTCTGTCAGCAGCGTCCGCGCCCGGCCTGAGCCCATTCACTCGGCTCTTTCCATTTTGGCCGAGTCCACCCATATTCGGGGCATGGCCAGACATCCTGACAAGAAGACGCCTCCGCAAGACGGCGCGCCGAAGCGGCGCAGCCCACTGACCGAATTCCTCGACGCCGCCGAGCCGTTGAAGCC
>NZ_RZTO01001314.1:0-985 GCF_003997225.1 Mesorhizobium sp. M2C.T.Ca.TU.002.02.1.1 | reverse complement strand
CCGTCGGCCTGACCCGCCAGTCGATCAATTGCGGCTGTTGAGATGCCGGACCTGCCGCAGCGCCGGGAACAGATAGGCCCACAGGCCGGCGACGGCGACGGCGCCGACGCCGCCGATCACCACGGCGGGAACCGTGCCGATCAGCGCCGCCATGGTGCCGGCGCGGAATTCGCCGACCTCGTTGGAGGCGCCGACGAAGACCTGGTTGACGGCGTTGACACGGCCGCGCACCTCGTCGGGCGTCCAGAGCTGGATCAGCGTCTCGCGGATATAGACGCTGAACATGTCGGTGGCGCCGAGCAAGGCGAGCGCCGCGATCGACAGCCAGGTGACGGTCGAGACGCCGAACAGCACGGTGAAGGCGCCGAACAGGGCGACGAAGCCCAGCATGATCTTGCCGGCGTGGTCGCGGATCGGATGGCCGGCGAGCCAGACGGCGACGCAGATGGCGCCGATGCCCGGCGCCGAGCGCAACAGGCCGAGACCCCAGGGGCCAAGCTCGAGGATGTCGCGCGCATAGACCGGCAGCAGCGCCGAGGCGCCGGACAGGAGCACGGCGAAGAGGTCGAGCGAGATCGCGCCGAGCACGATCTTCTCGCCCCAGATATAACCGAAGCCGGCAAACAGCGTCTGCATCGTCGGCTTGTCGGTGGCCGTCTGCTGGGCGGGCTTGGGGATGGTGAAGACGAGCAGCGCCGCGACCAGCATCAGTATGGCGGCGGTGGCATAGGCGACTTCCGCCGAAACGCCGTAGAGCAGGCCGCCGGCGACCGGACCGACGATGGTCGCGGTCTGCCAAGCCGAGGAGTTCCAGGCGATGGCATTGGCGAAATCCTCCTGCGGCACCAGATTGGCGACCAGCGAGGACGATGCCGGTCCGTAGAAGGCGCGGGCGATACCGAATATGGCGAGCACGACGAAGATCGGCAGCGGGCTGCCAGGGCCGCGCAGCGTCAACACCAGGAGAGCGAGCGCGCAGCCGGCC
>NZ_RZTO01001313.1:0-986 GCF_003997225.1 Mesorhizobium sp. M2C.T.Ca.TU.002.02.1.1 | reverse complement strand
GTCTTCGTGCATGCCGGCATCCGGCCCGGCATCGCGCTCGAGGCGCAGGACGAGGGCGATCTGCTCAACATCCGCGAGGAGTTCTTCCAGGCGGCGCATCGCCTCGACCGCTGGGTGGTGCATGGGCATACGATCGTCGACGCTCCGACGCTGGACGGGCGCCGGCTCGACATCGACACCGGCGCCTTTCAAACCGGACGGCTGACCGCGCTCAGGATCGTCGGCAAATACGGCCGGCTGCTGTCCTCAAACGATTAGGGCGGTTCACCCTTTTAGGCTGAACCGCCCAACTCTGTCTTTCCGAACGGAAACCCGCCTCAGGCTGCCTGCTTGGGGCGCTGTTCGGATTTTTCCAGATAGTAGGTCGAATAGCGGTCGAAGAACCTTTCCGAACCACCGAGCGCGCCGTATTTGGCCAGCTTCTTCAAATCGACCTTGTTGAGCACGGCGCCGATCACCTTGTTGGCGATGTAGGGCTCGGATTCCAGCATCGAGCGCACCATGTTGCGCGGCGTGCGGCCCCATTCGGTGACCAGCACGAAGCCGTCGACCAGCGGCGCGAAGGCCTTGGCGTCGACGACGGGGCCGAGCGGCGGCAGGTCGACGATGATGTATTCGAACGTCTCCTTGGCGTTCTCGATGAAGCGCCGCATGCCGGCCGAGCCCAGAAGCTCGCTGGTGTGCGAGAACTGGCCGCGCAGCACGGCGGGAATGATCGCCAGCTTGGTCTGGCGATCGACCTTGCCGACCGACTGCCAGGTCTGGCCGTTGACCACCGCTTCCATCAGGCCCTGCTCGGCCTCCATGCCGAGGCTGCGGCTCAAGCCCGGATTGCGCAGGTCGCCGTCGATGAGCAGGGTCCTGGCGCCAGTGGCGGCGAGCAGGCCGGCAAGATTCGCGGCCACCGTCGACTTGCCCTCGCCGGGCAGCACCGAAATGACGCCGATCACCCGGCTGCCGCGGTCTTCCATCACGACGTCGAAGGC
>NZ_RZTO01001312.1:0-987 GCF_003997225.1 Mesorhizobium sp. M2C.T.Ca.TU.002.02.1.1 | reverse complement strand
TCACCACGCTCTGCGAGCACGGATGGCCGAGATCGGATTTGAAGCCGGAGCGGATCTTTTCGAAGGCCTCGTCCTCGTCGCCGAAGAAGGCGAAGGTCGGCGAGTCGCCGTTCTTCTCGACATATTTGCCGTGGAAGCTCGGATCCTCATAGCCGGACCAGTCGAACACGATCAGGTCCTTGTCGGCGGCGACGGCAAACGCCACCGCCGAAGCCGCGATCACGCTCCCAAGCGCCAGGGTCAGTGTCAGGCGTCGGCTGAGTTTCTTCATGCTGTTCCATCCTCTTTTGGTTGCCGGTCTTGTTTGGCCGGCTGTTGCTAACCGTAATGTTTCGGGAAGGCGGCGGCCAAAAACGCATTTGCCGCCTGCAATGCGGTCTCCCGCGTGGTGTCCTCCGTCCCCATCATCAGCCGCAGCCAAAGGCCCTCGAGCATGGCGCTGAGCGCAAGCGCGATGACCTGGGGGTCATAGGCGTAGCCGCCGCTTTCTTTGAGCGTCGTGCAGAGATCGATGAACACCTGCTGGTAATAGGCGTCCCGCGAGCTGCTCAGCGCCTGGTAGGTCGGCCGCGACTTCGCCTCGCCCCAGAAGGCCAGCCAGGCGGCGAGCTTGCGCTTGTTGCAGATCGAGCGGTCGAAATCCGCCCACACCAGTTGCTGTAATTGTCGCGCCGGATCGTCGCCCGCCTTCTGCAAGGCGGTGCGCCAATGCGCCGAATACTCGTCATACATATGCTGCAGCGTGGCTATGAGCAGCTTTTCCTTGCTCTCGAAATGGAAGTTGACGATGCCGCGCGACAAGCCCGCGCCGTCGGCCACGTCGGCCATCGTCGTTTCGGCATAACCGCGCTTGGCCAGTGAATCGATCGTCGCCTCGATCAGCTGCAACCGCCTGACCTCTTTCGAGGCCTTGCGGCCGCGCTTTTCGGCGTCGCCTTTTCGTGCCGATTCAGCGACGTTGTCGGTGGCATCTGCTGTCTTCATAAG
>NZ_RZTO01001311.1:0-988 GCF_003997225.1 Mesorhizobium sp. M2C.T.Ca.TU.002.02.1.1 | reverse complement strand
GTCGAGACCATCAGGTCGGGGGTAAGGCCCGCCTCGGCACAGAACTCCCTGACGAGCCTGGCGAAGCTGCCGACGGGATCGGCGTTGCGCAGCGAGGAGGACGGGAAGAGCCGCTCGCCGGCCTGCGGAACACGGTCGACGACCATGCCGCATTTGACCGAGGTGCCGCCGACATCGACGACCAGGATCGAGCGGATCGAGGCGCGCATCATCGGTCGCCTCCCCTGCCCGGAAGGAAGCCTGCCAAGGCGTTCCGGAACTCGGCGACATAGGCCGCGCGGTCGATCGTCTTCGACGTGATCTCAGCCAGCCGGCCGCCCGGGACGAGGCCGGCCAGCTCGCGCGCATAGGCCAGCGGATGGACGTAGTCCTGGTCGTTGCCGATGACGAGCGCCGGCTGCCGGATCGCCTCGATCCGGGCGCGGCTCACGCCGGGCCAGTCGAGCGGAATGCGCGACAGGAGCGCGATCGTGGTATCAGGCCGCGGGCGCCTGAAGAAACCGATGAGCGAGGCCGCATTGTCGGGCGAGGCCGCCATGACCTGGAGGAACTCAGGCGCGGCGCGAAAACGCTCGGCGCCTTCATCGACGCCGTATTTTTCGAGGTATTGCGCCGCGACGTGATAGCCGTGCTGGCGCTCGATGGAAGGTCCATCCACCCAGGCCGGCCGCGCCAGCACCAGCTTTGTCACGCGCTGAGCATGAAAGCTTGCAAGCCTCAGCGAAATTGCCGCGCCAAGCGAGATGCCGCCGACCGCGGCCTGCTCGATGCCGAGATGGTCGAGCAACGCCAGCGCATCGTCGGCGAATTGCGCGATCGAGAGGCGCGACGGATCGCCAAGCGCGGAGGCGCCATGCCCCCGGCACATCAGCGTGATGCGTTGCAGGCCGGTGTTTTCGGGGAACACTTCGACCGGCTGGTCGAGAGGCGCGCCGAGCCCGTGCTGCCACAGCACCGGCTGCCCTTTACCCTCGACATCGAAGGCAAG
>NZ_RZTO01001310.1:0-990 GCF_003997225.1 Mesorhizobium sp. M2C.T.Ca.TU.002.02.1.1 | reverse complement strand
GCGTGAAGAGCCTCGGCGGCGAGGCCCTGCTGCTGCGCGCCGGCATCGACCCGACGCGGCGGGCCGAAACGCTGAGCGTCGAGGAGTTTGTGAGGCTGACCAACGCGGTGTAGCTGCGCCCTTTCCTTCTCCCCTTGTGGGAGAAGGGAAAAGCTCATCCCGTCTTCTCGTCCAGCAATCCCGAAATGAAGTCGAACAGGCCAGGCCGCCTGTCGCGGCGCAGACGCTCTGCGGTGACGATGGCGCGGACCTCGGCGAAGGCGCGGTCGAGGTCGTCGTTGACGATGACGAAGTCGTATTCCTTCCAGTGCTCGATCTCGAGGCGGGCGTTCTTCAGCCTGGTCTCGATGACGGATTCCTGGTCCTCGGCGCGGCGCTTCAGGCGCGCCTTCAACTCCTTCATCGACGGCGGCAGGATGAAGATCGACACGATATCGGCGCGCATCTTCTCCTTGAGCTGCTGGGCGCCCTGCCAGTCGATGTCGAACAGCATGTCGCGGCCCTCGGCCAGCGCCACCTCCGCGGGCTCGCGCGGCGTCGCGTAGCAATTGCCGTGCACTTCCGCCCATTCGAGCAGCGCGTCGGAATCGCGCAGCCGCTCGAACTCGCGCATGGTGCGGAAGTGATAGTGGACGCCCTCGATCTCCGAGCCGCGGCGCGGCCTGGTGGTGACGGAGACCGAAAGCTCGAGGCTTCCATCGCTTTCGAGAAGATTGCGCGCGATCGTCGACTTGCCGGCACCCGAGGGCGACGACAGCACCAGCATCAATCCGCGGCGGCGGATGCGGGATCCCAGATCCCTGGCAGCCGTCGGCTCCTTGGCAACCATTCCCGTCACTCCAGATTCTGGACCTGCTCGCGAAACTGGTCGACCACCGCCTTGAGCTCAAGCCCGATCGCGGTCACCGCGGCGGCGTTCGACTTCGAGCACAACGTATTCGATTCGCGGTTGAATTCCTGCGCGAGAAAATCGAGCTTGCGGCCGACGGC
>NZ_RZTO01000130.1:0-10481 GCF_003997225.1 Mesorhizobium sp. M2C.T.Ca.TU.002.02.1.1 | reverse complement strand
CGCCCTCGAACTGCGCGCCGTGGCCGGCCAGATAGACGAAGACGACCGCGTCGGGACCGGCTGCCGAGACCTTGGCGAGGAAATCGCGATACGCCCCGCGCAGCGATTCCTGGTCGACGTCGCGGGCGCCGACCACGTCGAAGCCGGCCGCCTGCAAGGTCTGCGCGATCAGGCCGGCGTCGTTGGCCGGCGTCGCCAGGGCGCCGGACGGATAGGCGGCGTTGCCGATGACGAAGGCCAGCCGCTTTTGGGGCTGCGCGAGCGCGCCGGTCGCCGAGACGGCGACGAAAAGGAAGAGGACGACAAAACCGAGGAATTTCTGGAGCATCCGCATTTCAGGCCACCTCTTTTAAGAGCAACCGATGCTGTCGAGGCCCTTCCCCTCCTCCAGCGGATCCAGCCTAGACCGTGCAAAACGGCGGCTTTGCGGCGCGATTCCGGCGGCTTGCGCGCAAGCGGCCGCTTCAACGAAATGTGATAGCGCCGGGCGCGTCCGGTGCCTCCGTTTTAAACCGTTCTATAGCCACGATGCTGGCGTTTCCGGCAGGCGATGCTCAGGATCGACGACGTCGAGGCGCGGCGCGCCGTTCCCGTTCCAGCGCCAGAGCGCAACACAGGTGCCGCCGGGCGACATAAATGATGGATAGATCACGCCATGCAGCCCATCGGCCAGCAGGCGGTCGCGGAGCTGGTGCGTCTCGGGCACCAGTCCCCGATCCAACAAGTCCCGCCATTCACATCGATGAATATCCGTCGTGACACCCAGTCCGGCCAGAGTCGCAGCGTCGGTCAGGTCGGCCAACCGCGCGCCAGAAAGTTCCAGTTGAGCGATCAAAGCCGGGTGCTGGACAAAACCCTGATTATACTCGGCCCAGGCGGTGGACAGTTCTTGCGCCGCATAGATGGTCGGAGCGCCCAGGGGGTTCCAACGGCCGCCAAACCGGGCCGCGCCCTCGCCGGAAAGCGGCAGATAGGCCCAGCGTGGCACGAAGGCACGCCACAGCGTCAGCCTGATTTCACGCATAGACGCCGGAGCGGACGGCCTCCAGGTAGGCAAGCACCTTGTCGGTCTTGCCCTCGCGAACGAGATCGTAGGCTGTCTTTCCGGCCCAGCCCGGGATGGGCTGATGCTTGAACCAGATCGCCGCGCGCTGCTCGCCGCCGGCCATTTCGCCTGCCATCGCCAGAATGCGAACGACGGGGCTCAGCGCGGCATCGACCTTGCGCGCGCCGGTCTTGGCGGCGAGCGTGTTGCGCGCAACGCCAATCAGGCCAGCCAGTTCAGTCAGGTTGACGCCGAGCAATTCGGCGACACGCCGCGCGGACAGGTATGGAGACCGCTCCTCGCCGAAGCGCGACGCTGGAATTTCAAGCATTGCGGAACTCATGACTATTTTCCAGCGTGTTTTGATACGATCACATCAAAATATGCCCAATCCAAGCGCAATTCAAGCGCAACGGACGGCTGGATACCTACCGCCGCCTTCTCGGCTTCTCCAGCAGCGCCACGGCCTCGACATGCGGCGACCACAGGAACTGGTCGATCGGCGTCACGCTCTTCAGCGCATAGCCGCCGTCGAGGAGAATCCGCAAATCCCGCGCCAGCGTCACCGGATTGCACGATACGGCGGCCACCAGCGGCACATCGGAGCGGGCGATCTGCTTCGACTGGTCCTCGGCGCCGGCGCGCGGCGGATCGAAGACCAGGCCGTCGAAGGCGTTCAACTCCTTGAAGGTAAGCGGCCGGCGGAAGAGGTCGCGGCGTTCGCTGGTCACCCGCTTCAGGCCGATGGCGAAGCGGTAGGCGCGGTCGAGCGCGGCGAGCGCCGGCGCATCGCCTTCTACGGCATGGACCTCCGACTTCGCGCCAAGCCGCAGCGCGAAGCTGCCGCAGCCTGCGAACAGGTCCACGACCTTTTTGGCCCGCGACAGATGCTGGCCGACAAGACCAGCCATCGCCTGCTCGGCGGCTTCCGTCGCCTGCAGGAAGGCGCCGGGCGGCACGGCGACGGCAACCGGTCCGAATTGCACCACCGGCTTCTTCGGCTCGACGACGATCTCGCCGTCGACGGAAAGCCGCGCAAGGCCCTCGGCCATGACGAAGTTCGAGGCGATACGGCGCTGGTGGTCGCCAAGCTTGCCGGCATCATGGACGGCAATGTCGAGGCCAGAGGCGGTGACGGTGACCGTCATATGGAACGCCTTCGGCGTGGCGCAGACCAGACCGGCCAGGGCGCGCAACTTATCGAGCGCCGAGACGATCGCCGGCAGCGAGATCGGGCATTCCTCGATCGGGATGATCTCGGAAGACAGCGCGCGCACGAAGCCGAGCAGCATGCCGGCCTCGGTACGCCTGGCGCTGAACGTGACGCGGCGGCGGGTGTGCGGCGCGCAAGGCACCAGCGCGGCGATCTCGCCAGCGATGCCCTTGGCCTTTAGCGCCTGCACGACCTTCTCGCGCTTCCATTGCTGGTAGGCTGCGGCTTCGTAATGCTGCAGCGCGCAGCCGCCGCATTCGGTGAAATGGCGGCAGGCCGGATCGATCCTGAGCGGCGCGGCTTCCAGCACCGAGATCAGCGTGGCGCGATCCTTCTGGCGCGCGGCCGTAACTGTTTCGCCGGGCAGCGTGAACGGGACGAAGACCTCTCCGCCTTCGGCACTGGCGATGCCGTCGCCCTGCGAGCCGAGCCTGGCGATGGTGAAGCGTGTGCTCATCGCGAACCCGCATCCTTTACGGCGGCGAGCAGGAACTCGCGGTTGCCGTCGCCGCCTTCGAGCGGCGACGGGTGGAGTCCGAGCACACGCCAACCGGGAATGGAGGACAGCCAATCGCGCAGCTCAGCAGCGATGCGTTCGGCATCCGCCGGCTCCTTCAGCAGGCCGCCCTTGCCGATGGCCTCGCGACCGGCCTCGAATTGCGGCTTGACCAGGAGAATCGCCCTGGCGCCCCCGCCCGCCAAGTCCAGCGCCGGCGGCAGCGCGAGCTTGAGCGAGATGAAGGAGACGTCGCAGACCAGGAAACCGGGGATGCGGCCGCCGAGATCGGCTGCCGTCAGATCGCGGGCGTTCAACCCTTCGATCACCGTCACGCGCGGGTCGCCGGCAATGTCGGGATGCATCTGGCCGTGGCCGACATCGATGGACGTGACATGGGCCGCGCCGCGCTCGAGCAGCACCTGGGTGAAGCCGCCGGTCGAGGCGCCGACATCGAGCGCTTCGCTGCCGGAAGGATCCAGGCCGAAATGGTCGAGGCCGGCGATCAGCTTCAGTGCCGCGCGCGACACATAGGCCCGCGCCGGATCGTCGATGGCGACCAGGCAGCCCGGCGCGACGGGTTGGCCGGGCTTGCGGGCAACGATGCCGTCGACCGTCACCGTGCCGCGCTCGATCGCGTCGCGGGCGCGCGAACGGCTGGCAAACAGGCCGCGCCCGACGAGCAATTCGTCGAGCCGCTGGCGCTGGCTTGATGGCAAAGGGGAACTCATCGGTCTTCATTGGCGAATGCCGGGCGCGAACGCAATGGGTTTGAATATCGGGCAAGAGGCTGCAGAATGCCCGAAGGAACAGGCCGTTCATCAGCCGGTGGAGGTGGCAATGCTGAAGGGGACCTGCCATTGCGGCGCGGCTCACTGGACGCTGGAAGGCGATCCCGGTGGGATCACCGCCTGCAATTGCACGCTTTGCCGCCGCTACGGCACGCTCTGGGCTTATGACTATGTCGACGAACGCATACGCATAGCCGGGCCGCTGAAGTCCTACACGCGCGCCGAGGTGGCGGAACCCGCGCTGGAGATCCTGTTCTGTCCGACCTGCGCCTGCGTGGTCGCCTGGCGCGGCCTGCGCGCGGCCAAGAGCGGGCGCACGCGCATCGCCGTCAATGTCAGGCTGGCACCGCCGCAGGACGTCGCCGACCTGCCGATCGACCATTTCGACGGCCTCGACAGTTTTGACGACCTGCCGCGCGACGGCCGCTGCGTGCGCGATATGTGGTTCTGAGCAATTCCAGGAAAAGTGTGAAACGGTTTTCCGTCCGGAATTGCGTCAGGGAGGAGGACAGAGCGGTTTGGCGTTTCCGTGAAACGGCGGACCGCTCTAGAAGACGGTCCGCGAAACCTGGCGCTCGACGGCCGGCGTCAGGCCATCATTGCCGGAGGCCTCCTTGCGCGGCGGCTCAACAGGCGCCGGTGCGGACGGAGGAGTGTCCGGCAGCACGACGAATTGAGGCTTCTGCTTGTAGGAGAAGCCGCCGCGGATGCTACCCATCTTGCCGGCGACGATGTCCGTCGCCGCCTTTTCGATATTGCGGTCGTAGCGCGTTTCGGCTGCCACCGGCGCGGCCATGTTCGCCAGCAAGGCCATGCCGCAAAGGAACGACTTCATTGTTCTTATCCCCTGCCCAGGACCAAGGTCTTAGCAGGGCGCCGTTGAAAATCGGCCAAGAGACAGGGTAAGCGAACCGCCAAACGGAAGCGTTAACAGATAGTTACCGCAATAAGCCGGCAAACCGATTCAAAAAGTTGAGACTTCGATTCAGGCGCGCTGCGCCTGAACGCCACGGCCGAGCGTCGCGAAGACCGTGCGCACGATGCCTGCCGAATCCAGGCCGGCATCGGCATACATCTTCTCCGGCTTGGCATGGTCGGTGAAGATGTCCGGCAGCACCAGCGGCCGCACCTTGAGGCCGCTTTCCAGCAGGCCTTCACGGGCAAGGAAATGCAGCACTTGGGCAGCGAAGCCGCCGATGGCGCCTTCCTCCACGGTCACCAGCACCTCGTGCGAACGGGCGAGACGCCGGATGAGATCCTCATCCAGCGGCTTGGCGAAACGGGCGTCGGCGACGGTGGTGGAGAGACCCGCCGCGCCGAGCTCCTCGGCGGCCAGAAGGCAATCCTGTAGCCGCGTGCCGAAGGAGAGCAACGCGACCTTGATGCCCTCTTTCAGGATGCGGCCCTTGCCGATCTCGAGCAGCGAGCCGCGCTCCGGCATGTCCACGCCGACGCCGTTACCGCGCGGATAGCGGAAGGCGATCGGGCCGTCGTCATAGGAGGCCGCGGTGCGCACCATATGGCGCAGTTCCGCCTCGTCGGCCGCCGCCATGACGACGAAGCCCGGCAGCGAGGCGAGGAAAGTGGTGTCGAAGGCGCCGCAATGGGTGGCGCCGTCGGCGCCGACGAAGCCGGCGCGGTCGATGGGGAAGCGCACCGGCAGCTTCTGGATCGCCACGTCGTGGACAACCTGGTCGTAGGCGCGCTGCAGGAAAGTGGAATAGATGGCGGCGAAGGGCTTGTAGCCTTCGGTGGCGAGCCCCGCCGCGAAGGTCACCGCGTGCTGCTCGGCGATGCCGACATCGAAGGTTCGCTTGGGAAACACCTCGCCGAACAGGTCGAGGCCGGTGCCGCTCGGCATGGCGGCGGTGATGGCGACGATGCGATCGTCCTCGCGCGCTTCCTGGATCAGGCTTTCGGCGAAGACCTTGGTGTAGGCGGGCGCGTTGGCCGGCGCCTTGGCCTGCGCGCCGGTGATGACGTCGAACTTGTTGACGCCGTGATATTTGTCGGCGGCGGCCTCGGCCGGCGCGTAGCCCTTGCCCTTCTGGGTCACGACATGGATCAGCACCGGGCCTTTGCCGTTGTCGCGCACATTCTTCAGCACCGGGATCAGGTGCTCGAGATTGTGCCCGTCGATCGGGCCGATGTGATAGAAGCCGAGCTCCTCGAACAGCGTGCCGCCGGTGACATAGCCGCGCGCATGCTCGACCGCCCGGGTGATGGCGCGGTCGGCGCGCTTGCCGAGATAGGAGGTCAGCTTCTTGCCGAAATCGCGCAGGCCGAGATACGCCTTGCCCGACGCTAGCCTCGCCAGATAGGCGCTCATGGCGCCGGTCGGCGGCGCGATCGACATGTCGTTGTCGTTGAGGATGACGATCAGCCGGGCGTCGAGCGCGCCGGCATTGTTCAGCGCCTCGAAGGCCATGCCTGCCGACATCGAGCCGTCGCCGATGACCGAAATGACATTGTTGCGCCCGCCCGACAGGTCGCGCGCCATGGCCATGCCGAGGCCGGCCGAAATCGAAGTCGAGGAGTGTGCTGCGCCGAACGGATCGTATTCGCTCTCGGCGCGGCGGGTGAAGCCGGAGAGGCCGCCTTCCTGGCGCAGCGTGCGGATGCGGTCGCGGCGGCCGGTCAGGATCTTGTGCGGGTAGGCCTGGTGGCCGACGTCCCAGATCACCCGGTCGTCCGGCGTGTTGAAGACATAGTGCAGCGCGATGGTCAGCTCGACGACGCCGAGGCCGGCGCCGAGATGGCCGCCCGTCTGCGATACCGCGTCGATGAGTTCGGCGCGCAGTTCAGCAGCAAGCTGCGGCAGCGCGCTCTCGTCGAGCGTCCGCAGGTCCGCCGGAATGCGGACCTTGTCGAGCAGCGGCGTGTCTGGCTTCACTCGGGCGCGTCCTGCCTCAATTGATCGAACACGGCGCTACCAGCAAATTGCGCCATAATCATGCGCGGAATAGGCCGCCGCCGGGCGAATGTAAATGCGCGCCGGTGACGCGCGGCGCTGCCCATCTTGGTAAACCATCGAAAACGTCTGGAAAATTGGCGGAAACCTTCCCGGCGTCGTCATTCCAGGGCGAAGCAGGAGCGAAGCTCCGTCGCGGAGACCCTGGAATCCATGCCGTGACCCTGGCCGGAGAGTGCGGCGGAGCAGAATTCTGCACCGTTGCAGCGCTTGGAAGTCACGGAATGGATCCTCGGGTCTACGCGCGTCGCTTCGCTCCTTGCTCCGCCCGTGGATGACGACGCGATCTGTGTGTTCAGCCAATCGCCATGGCATGCAACCTTGCTACGCAGGCATGTCCGGGCGGTCGAAATTCTGCGCTACTAACCTTCCGGCAGCGGAATAAACTCTTCCTCATCGCCGGGAACGATATCGAAGCGGCCTGTCTTCCATTCCTGCTTGGCCTGCTCGATGCGCTCCTTCGAGGACGAGACGAAATTCCACCAGATATAGCGCTGGGAACCGAGCGAAGCGCCGCCGAACAGCATGAAATGCGCGCCGCGCTCGGAGGAGACGACGATCTCCTCGCCCGGCTTGAACACCAGAAGCCGCTCGGCCGGAAAGACATCGCCGGCGATCGAGACTTCGCCTTCCAGCGTGTAGATGGCGCGTTCCTCGGCGTCGGCGGGGATCTGCACGCTGGCGCCCGCCGCCAGGCGCAGATCGGCGTAAAGCGTGTCCGAAGCGGTCGCCACCGGCGAGCGCAGGCCGGAGAATTCGCCGATGACGACGCGGCCGCTGACGCCCTCGGCATCGATTTCAGGCAGGCGGGCCACCGACGTGTTCGCGAACACCGGGGCGATTTCCTCCTTGCCGTCCGGCAGCGCCAGCCAAGTCTGCAGGCCGGAAACCGACATCGGCGCGCCGCGAAGCTCTTCCGGGGTGCGCTCGGAATGAACGATGCCGCGCCCCGCGGTCATCAGGTTCACGTCGCCCGGCGCGATCACCATTTCGGTGCCGAGCGAGTCGCGATGCCTGATCTTGCCGTCGAACAGATAGGTGACGGTGGACAGACCGATATGCGGATGCGGGCGCACGTCGAGCGCATGGCCGGCGCGCAGGATCGCAGGCCCCATGCGGTCGAAGAAGATGAACGGCCCGACCAGACGGCGCTTTGCCGTCGGCAGCGCGCGGCGCACCTCGAAGCCGCCGATGTCCTTGGCGTTGGGGATGACCATCAGTTCGATCTGATCGCAGGCGAAGGCATCGCCGGGCTCAGGATCGTTTCCGGGAAAGAAGCTCATGACTGTCCCTCAGGCGAAACGCAGCGCCGACCTGGCCTTCGCCTTGGCCGCCTCCACCTCGCGGTTGCGCGGCTCCTGGCTGGTTTCGAGCGAATCGATCAGTTCGCGCGCGGCGGCCGCGATTGCCTCGACGGCGTGGTGGAAAGCATGCTCGTTGCGCTTGGACGGTTTCGTCGAGCCGCTCAGCTTGCGCACGAACTGAAGCGCCGCGTCATGCACTTCGTCATTGGTTGCCGGCGGCTCGAAATTGGCCAGGGTCTTGATGTTGCGGCACATGGCTTGAACTCCTTACCTGCTTGCTCTGCCCCCAAATTATTCCGCGTCCAACGGCTCCGTTCCCACCGGCTTGCCGTCGCGCGACAGCCGGATCTTCTCGACCTTGTCCTCGGCGGCCTTCAGCAGCCGATCGCAATGCGCCTTCAGCGCCTCGCCACGCTCGTAGATCCGGATCGACTGGTCGAGCGGAACATCGCCGCGCTCCAGATCATCGACGATCTTCTCCAGCGCGTCGAGCGCCTGTTCGAAGCTCATCGCCTTGACGTCCTCATTGCCTTCCACTGCCATACCCTATCCCTTCATCAGCCGCCCGACATGGGCGGCGACTGAAAATGCCAGTCCCTGCAGATCGTAGCCGCCTTCCAGCAAGCTGACGAGCCTGTTGGAGCTGTGGCGACCCGCGCGTTCCATCAACTGGCCGGTCGCCCAGTCGAAATCGTCCTCGGTCAGGTTGATCTCGGCCAGCGGATCGCGGTGGTGCGCGTCGAAGCCGGCGGAAATGATAATCAGGTCCGGCGCGAACGCGTCGATCGACGGCAGCACGCGCGACAGGAAGGCGTCGCGAAACAGGTCGCTGCCGGTCCGCGGCGCGAGCGGCGCGTTGACGATGTTGCCGGCGCCGGTTTCGCTCTTCGCGCCGGTGCCCGGGTAAAGCGGCATCTGGTGCGTCGAGCAATAAAGCACAGACGGATCGTCCCAAAAAATGTCCTGCGTGCCGTTGCCGTGATGGACATCCCAGTCGACGATGGCGACACGCTCGGCCTGGTGCTTCTTCTGCGCGTAACGGGCGGCGATTGCCGCCGTGTTGAACAGGCAAAAACCCATCGCCGTGGTCTTTTCGGCATGATGGCCCGGCGGGCGGGCGGCGACGAAGACATTGGCGGCACGGCCCTCGAAGACGTCGTCGACGGCGGCATTGGCCGCCCCGATCGCCGTCACCGCCGCCTGCCAGCTCTTCGGGCTGGCACTGGTGTCGGCGTCGATCGAGACGATGCCGGTCTCAGGGATTGCCGCGCGGACGCGTTCGACGAATTGCTCGGGATGCGCGTAAAGGATCGTTTTCTCGTCGCCTTCGGGCGCCTTGACGCGGTCGAGCGCCGAAAAGGCATCGTCGTCCAGCACACGCTCGATGGCGCGCAGCCGGTCGGGCCGCTCGGGGTGGCCGGGCGGCGTGAGGTGTTCGAGGAAGATCGGATGCGTGTAGAGACGGGTGGCCATGGCGCCTAATCTAGGCACCCGCGGCCGTAATGACCATGTTTGAAAAGCCGAATGGCTGGGGAAATTGCGCCAGCCGATGTCGTCCGCGCCATTGGCGGGTGCCGAACTTCGCGGTAAGGTCACTTCGCTGCCTGGTGCCCGCGACGCGGGAGAATCGGGAACACGGTTGAATTCCGTGGCGTGCCCAACGCTGTGAGGGGGACCGCGCCGGCAAACGCCACTGTCCATGACGGGAAGGCGCCGGAGCGGGACGATCCCGAGCCAGAAGACCGGCCCGGCAGACATGGTCATCCGCTTGGTCAGGCGGATGACTGCTTGTCGCAAGGGGAAATGCGATGACGGCAGCAGCGATCGCCGCGAGCGGCGATGATTTTGACCAATTGGCGCGCGACGCGGTCTATCGTGCGATGTTCACCAGGCGTGACGTGCGCAGCCATTTTGTCCCCGACGATCTCGATGACAGTGTGCTGGCGCGGCTCATCACCGCTGCTCATCACGCGCCGTCGGTCGGCTACATGCAGCCGTGGAATTTCATCGTCATCCGCGACCAGACAAGGCGGCGGCAGGTCCGCGACTTGTTCCTCGCCGCGCGCGAACAGGAGCTGCCGGCGATCGAGGCGGAACGGCAGGCGCTGTACCGCAAGCTTAAGCTCGAAGGCATCTGCGAAAGCGCGCTCAACCTCTGCATCACCTGCGACCGGCAGCGATCGAAGGACTCGCCGCTCGGGCGCTGGCACAATCCGGAGATGGACCTCTACAGCACCGTCTGCGCAGTGCAGAATTTCTGGCTGGCGGCACGCGCGGAAGGCGTCGGCGTCGGCTGGGTGAGCATCATCGAGACGGAGGCGCTGAAGCGGCTTCTGTCGATCCCGGAGCATGTCACGCCGATCGCCTATCTGTGCGTCGGCCGCGTCTCGGAATTCGCGCCGAAACCGGACCTCGAAGCGCATGGCTGGGGCAAGCGCCTGCCGCTGCCCGAGCTGGTGATGAGCGAAACTTTCTGCGGCGCCGGAGAAGCGCCACTCAAATCGGCGATTGCGAGACTTAGCGGCGCTTAGAGCGTTTCACCGTTTCACCGAAACGGCGAACCGCTCTACCTCTTTGTTGACGCAATTCCGGACGGAAAACCGCTTCACACTTTTCCTGGAATTGCTCCAAGGCCGTGATCAAGCGGCCCGGGGCGTATCC
>NZ_RZTO01001309.1:0-992 GCF_003997225.1 Mesorhizobium sp. M2C.T.Ca.TU.002.02.1.1 | reverse complement strand
ACCGCGAATGCCGAGGCCTGGGAAGCGGCGAAAGCACCGGCAAGCAATGCCGCAAGGCAGTTGGCCGGCACCATGCGCACATGCGCGAAGCGCCGGGTGATCACGGTCGCGACCGAAAACATCACCGCGATCAGCAGCGCCAGTCCGTCGCCGATCGGCGAGACGGCGCCGCCCAGGGATTCGGAGACCATGATGGCGACGCCGACGATGACGGCTGCAATCGCGATCCAGGTCGCCGGACCGACGCGTTCGCGAAACAGCAGCCAGGCAAGCAGAGCCGCAAGCAGCGGCACGCCGGCCTGCATCAGGAGGATGTTGGCGACCGTCGTGTAGGCAAGCGCCACCACAAAGCTGGTCGAGGCGGTGGCGAAGCAGAAGGCGACGCCGAGGCCGGGCAGGCCCATGTGCCGAAAGAGGTTCAAGGTGCCGCGCCAACCGTCGCGCCACAGCATGAATGCGATGAGAAAGGCCACGGCCCAGAGCGAACGCCAGAACACCACGGTCCAGCTGTCGCCGATATGGATGAAACGGGCGATGGTGCCGCCGAAACTCCACATAAGCGCCGACAGGAAGACCAGGAGCATGCCGATCCGCTCCTCGCGCGGCGAGACGGCCGGCAAGGCGGTGGAGGAAGAGGCGACAGGGGACGAGGCGGTATCGGTCATGGCAGATGACTGTCAGCGGGTTGCGTTCGACACGATGCACCAGGGACGACAAGGAACTGCGTCTCAATCGCGTAGCGCAAAGGCGCAAAACCGGCGTGATCCAGCGTCCGGCGAAGCTTGGGGCACATCCGCCGGGATCATCCCTGGAAATCGAAGGCGCTGAGGCCCGTCACCATCTCGTCGAGGCCGAGCGGGCGCGTCACCGGCGGCTCGGCGCGCGCAAGGCAGCCGACGCGCTCGCAGAGCCTGCAGGCGGGACCTACCGGCGTGGCGAAGCCTTGCCCGGGCTTGCCGGTGGCTCCAACCGGCAGCGCCGCGCCATAGACG
>NZ_RZTO01001308.1:0-998 GCF_003997225.1 Mesorhizobium sp. M2C.T.Ca.TU.002.02.1.1 | reverse complement strand
TCTGCAGCTAGCGGTATCCGCCGGCGGGACGCCGGCGCGGCTTCACATCCCGGTGATTTTCGCGCGAGGCCAACAGCCACTTGGCAGCTTTTCGGCTTGTAAAGCGTTGTCAATGTGAACCTTCAGGAGGAGGTTGCCATGAAAAAGCTTCTGCTTGCATCTGCAATCGCCATCACGACGGCGGCGGCCACGGTCGCGCCGGCCGACGCGCATTCGCATGTGTTCTTCGGCTTCGGCCTCGCGCCCTTCGGCGGCTATTTGCCGTACTACGGCGGTCCATACTATGGCGGCGGCCCGTATTACGACGATTACTACGACGACTATTATCCCGGCTATATCGTCGGCTACCCGCACCGGTACCACAGATACTACTATTATCACCACCGGTACCACCACAGGCATTACTACCACCACCGGCATCATCACCGGCTCTACGGGCGCAGGTAGCAGCAAGGGCGGCGGCTGAGGCGCTGGCGGAACAGCGCCCCGTCTGCCCTGCCAGGCATCTCCCACCTCGAGGGGGAAGATGGAGTTCGTGCGCCTTGCAAATCCCAATCGAAATGCCATCTAAGTCGCCAATCCTGAGGAGAACAAAAAGGTGACGCAGCGAAGCGGCAGCGCCGACCTGCCGCTGCATGGCGGGCGGGTCCCGAAATGGCTGGGCGAGCGCATGACGAAGCTGGGCGCGGTGCTCTGCGAAGCCATCATCCACCATTACGGCCGCGACGAGCTTTTGCGGCGGCTCGCCCATCCCTTCTGGTTCCAGTCTTTTGGCGCCGTGATGGGCATGGACTGGCATTCTTCCGGCATCACCACCTCGGTCATCGGCGCGCTGAAGCGCGGGCTGAACCCGCTCAGCAACGAGCTCGGCATCCATGTCTGCGGCGGGCGCGGCGCGCATTCGCGCAAGACGCCGGGCGAATTGCTGGCCATCGGCGACCGCGTCGGACTGGACGGCGAGGCTCTGGCCACCGCCCGCCGGCTGGTCGCCAAGGGGG
>NZ_RZTO01001307.1:0-999 GCF_003997225.1 Mesorhizobium sp. M2C.T.Ca.TU.002.02.1.1 | reverse complement strand
GTCATGGGCGCCTCCTTCGCCCCACTTTGGTCGCATCGAAGGAGGCGCCCATGACCATCCATTCCCTGAACACGAAGCGCGCCAGCCGCTCCGCTGAAGCGCGCGTCGCGGCGCAAGACTGGCGCTGCATCGTCTCAGACCTCAACGCCCATGGCTGCGCCGTCATGCCCGGCCTGCTGTCGGCCGAGGAGTGCGCCGAAATCGCCGCGCTCTATCCGCATGAGGAGCATTTCCGCAGCCATGTGGTGATGGCGCGCCATGGCTTCGGCAAAGGCGAATATCGCTACTTCAAATATCCGCTGCCGGACCTGATCGAGGGTCTGCGCTCAGCCCTCTATCCGCGCCTTGCCGCCGTCGCCAACGACTGGAACGAGAAAATGGGCGTGGCGCAGCGCTATCCGGCTGAGCACGCCGCTTTCCTGGAGCGCTGCCACGACGAGGGTCAGACGAGGCCGACACCGCTTCTCTTGCAATACGGCCCTGGCGACTTCAACTGCCTGCATCAGGACCTCTACGGCGCGCTCGCCTTTCCGCTGCAGGTGGCGATCCTGTTGTCCGAACCTGGCGAGGATTTCACCGGCGGCGAATTCGTGCTCACCGAGCAGCGCCCGCGCATGCAAAGCCGCGCCGAGGTGGTGCCGCTCAAGCGCGGTGACGCGGTGATCTTTGCGGTGCATAACCGGCCGGTGCAGGGCACGAAGGGATATTACCGGGTGAATCTCAGACACGGGGTCAGCCGACTGAGATCAGGACGGCGACATACAGTCGGAATTATCTTCCACGACGCGAAGTAGGCGCAGCGCTGTTCCTCGCCCCCGCCGAGGCGGGAGAGGTGTCCGCGAAGCGGACGGAGAGGGGGCCTTCGTAGGGCGCTCCCCTCTTCGTCTCGGCTTCGCCGAGCCATCTCTCCCCACATTCGTGGAGCGAGGAACCTTCATCCTGCGGCGCTTCTGCCTCTTCCCCTCGCACCCTCATTCGCGTACACGCCCGGGCAAATCC
>NZ_RZTO01001306.1:0-1000 GCF_003997225.1 Mesorhizobium sp. M2C.T.Ca.TU.002.02.1.1 | reverse complement strand
GCGTTTGATCAGCCGCGACCGATCCGCCCGTCGGATCGCCTTCTCCTGACTTTGCGTGCGGCGAGCCTCATTTCACCAGCTGCGGCAAATCCTTCAGGAACGCCGCCCGTGTCGCAAGCCCCTTCGGCTTGTCGGTACGCTTGGCATCGATGACCAGCCTTGCAAAGACGATGCGGCGGCCGTCCTTCTCGGCCCAGCCGACAAACCAGCCGAGCGAGCGCTTGCCGTCCTGGCCAAGCCTGGTGCTGCCCGTCTTGCCCTGCACCGTCCAGTCTCCCGCCGCGAAGGTCGGCAGGATCGCCCTGGTCATTTCATGCGCCTTCGCCGACACCGGCATCTTGCCGGCGAGCAGCTGGCGAAGGAACGCCGTCTGCTCGACCGGCGATATTTCGAGCGAGGAATTGATCCAGGATTGCGTGAGCCCATTGTCCTTGCCGGCATCGCCCGAGACGTCCTTGTTGCCATAGCCGAATTTCGACACGTAACCAGCGAACTTCTCAGCGCCCAGACGCCGCGTGATCTCGCGCGAGTACCAGACGATGGAATCGCGCTCCCAGATCGTCGGATCGACGCTCTTCTGATCGCGCTTCGCCGCCTTGAATTCGGGCTTGTAGTCCCAGCTCGGCGTGTGCGCATCGGTCAATATTCCGGCATCGTAGCCGATCAGCGCCAGGGGTACCTTGAAAGTGGAAGCCGGGCTGACGCGCTTGTCGCAGACACCGTCCTGGTAAAGTGTGGCGCCGCTTTGCGCATCCTGGATCAGCGTGCAGTGGATATCGTTGAGCGGCGCCGATTGCGCTCGCACCGGCAGGCCCAGCATCCAGGCCAGAAGGAAGAGGACGATGGCAAAAATGAAGGGATAGCGGTCCATCTGGCGCATGGCGAAGTCACTCCGGTATGAGATTACGAGAGCGGCTTAGCGAGGCGTCTTGTCTCGATTTTGTCTCAAATTCGCAGTGTTTGTGCAGCTTCGCGTTAACCCTACCGGACCGTTAAGATC
>NZ_RZTO01001305.1:0-1003 GCF_003997225.1 Mesorhizobium sp. M2C.T.Ca.TU.002.02.1.1 | reverse complement strand
TCACCGGGATGGTCACCCAGTAGCACCCTTCCGCATCGACGGTGGCGCCGTCGGCGACGCCGCCGGTAGGCGTCATGTCGATGAAGGTGCGGCGGTTCTCGATATCGCCGGTGGCGGGGTCGAAATCATAGGCCCAGACCGCGCCGGCATGGCTGTCGGAAAAATACATGGTCTTCGAATCCGGGCTCCAGGCAAGACCGTTGGAGCAGCCGATGCCGTCGATCATCTTGTGCACCGAAAGATCGGGGTCGAGCCGATAGAGCGCGCCGATGAATTCGAGCTGGCCCGGCGCTTCGAACATCGACCCCGACCAGAACCGCCCCTGCCGGTCCGGCTTGCCGTCGTTGAAGCGGGTCTTGGGCATATGCGCTTCCGGGTCGACGATCGCCTCGAACTTGCCGGTCGCCGGGTCGAAGAAATGAAAACCGTCGGCCATGGTCAGCACCAGGCCGCCCTTCTCGCGCAGCCCGAGGCAGCCGAGATATTCCGGCGTCTCGAACGCCTCGTCCTTGCCGGTCGACGGGTCGTAGCGATGAATCAGCTTCTTCCAGATGTCGATCCACCAGAGCACCCCGGCCTTGGGGTCCCACAACGTGCCCTCGCCCAGTTCGGCCCCAGCATCCACAACGCAAGTGATTTCGACCATGTTCAAGCCCTTCTGCCGCGAATTCTGCCGCCGAGCCCGGCGAAGGTCTCGCTGCCGATCGATACCGTGATCAGGATCACCGCGCCATAGACGACGAGCAGCGCGCCGCTCGACAGATTGAGCGCCGGCAAGAGCCCGGTGAGGATGGTCAGCACCATGGCGCCCGCGACGGTGCCGAGATAATGCCCGCTGCCGCCGAGGATCGAGGCGCCGCCGATGGCGACTGCCGCGATCGACGTGAACAGATAGGCGTCGCCCATGCCGAGATAGGCCTGGCCGGAATAGCCGGTCAAAAGCATGCCGGCGAAGGCGGCGGTGAGGCCGGAGACGACATAGGTCAGGATGGTGGTGCGCGCC
>NZ_RZTO01001304.1:0-1004 GCF_003997225.1 Mesorhizobium sp. M2C.T.Ca.TU.002.02.1.1 | reverse complement strand
GGTGTAGTTGATGCCGACATGGTCCTGCAGATTGGCGCCGACATTCTCGTTGGCGTGGACCACCGGGATGCCGAGGCCAGCCAGCAGCGTCGCGGGGCCGACACCGGAGAGCTGCAGCAGTTGCGGCGAGTTGATCGAGCCGCCGGAGAGGATCACCTCGCGGCCGGCGCGCGCCGTCTTCTTCTGCCCGTTCTGCTCATATTCGACGCCGACGGCGCGCTTGCCCTCGAACAGGATCTTGGTCGCCAGGGCGTTGGTCTCGACACGGACGTTGGCGCGCTTCATCGCCGGCCGCAGGAAGGCGCGGGCGGCCGACATGCGGCGGCCGTTCTTGGTCGTGATCTGGTAGACGCCGACGCCTTCCTGGGAGGCGCCGTTGAAGTCCGGATTGAACGGCAGTCCGGCCTGCTGGGCGGCGGCCAGGTAGCGCTTGGTCAGCGGGTGCACGGCGCGCGAACAATCGGTGACACGCAAGGGGCCGCCGACGCCGCGCCATTGGTCGGCGCCGGCCGCATTGTCTTCCATCGCCTTGAAGGAGGGCAGCAGGTCGTCATAGGCCCAGCCGGGGTTGCCGGCGGCGGCCCAGGCATCGAAATCCTCGCGCGCGCCGCGGATGAAGACCATGGCGTTGATCGAGCTCGAGCCGCCAAGCAGCTTGCCGCGCGGCCAATGGTCGGCATTGCCGGCGAGACCAGGATCCGGCTCGGTCTTGTAGTTCCAGTTGACGGCCGGGTCGAAGAAGGTCTTGCCGTAGCCGAGCGGCATCTGGACGTAGAACCTTCGGTCGGTTCCGCCGGCCTCCAGCACCAGCACCGAGAAGCGGCCCGACGCCGAAAGCCTGTCGGCAACGACCGAACCGGCCGAACCGGAGCCGACGACGATGAAATCATAAGTCTGCATAATGGAAGGGCGGGCTCCGCAATGTCGGGCTTACCCTAGACATTGCCGGCTCGCGGCGTCGCCGTGGCTTCCGGCATGGCTTGTGAAAAAAGCGACCGGCGCGG
>NZ_RZTO01001303.1:0-1005 GCF_003997225.1 Mesorhizobium sp. M2C.T.Ca.TU.002.02.1.1 | reverse complement strand
TTTGATCCCGGGCTTTAATGGTGCATGCTTGTCATTCGAATCAAAGGATGCGCTATGGGACAGGTTCTACACGGCCGCGCCACGACGACAGAGGCAATCCGTCGAGCAATACAGAATAGTCAAGAGAGCCTGAGGGCGCTGGCCAAGCGCTACGGGATCGATCAAAAGACGGTCCGAAAGTGGAAGAACCGAACCTCGACCGCCGATCTTCCGACAGGCCCCAAGGACCCGAAGTCGACAGTGTTGTCCGCGGAGGAAGAGGCGGCCATTGTCGCCTTTCGCAAGCACACGTTGCTGCCACTGGATGATTGTCTCTATGCCCTTCAGCCGGCGATCCCGCATCTGAGGCGCTCGTCATTGCATCGTTGCCTTCAACGCCACGGCATTTCACAGCTGCCGCAGATGGGTGTCGGCAAGCCGGCCAAGCAGAAGTTTAAGGCCTATCCGATCGGCTATTTCCACATCGATATCACCGATGTGCAGACCGCCGAGGGCAAGCTGCGCCTGTTCGTTGCCGTCGACCGGACGTCCAAGTTCGCTTATGCGCAGCTACACGCGACGGCGGACAAGATGACGATGGCCCAGTTCCTGCGGGATCTGATTGCGGCCGTGCCCTACGCCATCCACACCATTTTGACCGACAACGGCATTCAGTTCACCAACCGAAGCTGCGATCGCCATGCCCCTCGGCATATCTTCGACGACGTCTGCGCCGACCATGGCATCGAGCACCGGCTTACCAAGATCAACCATCCCTGGACCAACGGCCAGGTCGAGCGGATGAATCGGACTATCAAGGAGGCGACGGTCACCCGCTTCCACTATGAGGATCACGACCAACTGCGCCGACACCTCGCCGACTTCCTCTCAGCCTACAATTTCGCACGCAGGCTCAAGTCGCTCAAAGGCCTCACGCCTTATGAGTTCATCTGCAAAATCTGGAAACAAGAGCCCGAACACTTCAGGGTCGACCCGGTCCATCAAATGCCGGGACTAAACACCTAG
>NZ_RZTO01001302.1:0-1009 GCF_003997225.1 Mesorhizobium sp. M2C.T.Ca.TU.002.02.1.1 | reverse complement strand
GCCGTATTTCTCGGCCGCTTTCCTGGACAATGGCCGGTTGCCGTTCTCGTGGCTGATCAGCGTGTTCTTGTTGATGTCGCGCAAGGCCCGCGCCGCATCGCTGGGCGAGGCATAGCCGGCCTGCGCGCGCGCCTGCTGCAATCTGTGGCGAGAATCCATCATCGTACAAAACGCCTGAAAATAATCGTCCGAAGTGTACGATTTCGCTTGCGCACCTTTCGTACATAACGTACGCTTAGCGCATGAATGAGCATCCCGCAAGCATTTCCGCACTGCCCGTGATTCCGGCGCCGCCCACGAGCCTCCCAGGGCTGACAGGCGGCATGAACGCGCGTCCCTCGACGCATCAATTCCAATCGTCCGGACTGTTCTCCTCCCCGGTCCGGGCGCATTCCGGGGCGTTTGCCCTGGATCCGGTCGAACCGCCCGCACCCCGGTTCGCCGGAACGGCCGGAGCCGTTCCTCCCCCGGCTCCGGCCCCCAATTCGGGCACAAGCTGCATCCGCACCGAGGACGGCACCGTCATCCTGTTCGACAGGGTGACGGGCCGGGCGGTGTCGGGTCCGACGCGGGCCGCCGCCGAGGCGGCGCTCCTTCGCTTAAACGCAGCCGCGCCGGGCGCAGCCTGACCCCAACCCTCCTGACCTGACCTCACGGCCTCGCGGCCGAACCCTGGCGCTTGGCCGGAAGCCAAGCCCTCGCAAGCAACGGAATGAGACGATGGCAGCCGCCTACACCGAGAAGGAAATCGACGAGATCGCCGCCCTGCTGAAGGAGGGACTGTCGGCCTCGCGCATCGCCGGCCGCTTCAGTGCGCTGCGCGGCGCTCCGGTCTCGCGCAACGCCATCATCGGCATCGTCCACCGCAACGCCGGCTTAAGCGCCATCGGCTTCGCCAACCCCAAAGGCGGCCGCGCCGGCGGCAGGCCGCGAAAGCATGCGCGACCGGATCGATTGGGTCGGCGGGGCAGAGTGGCAGCCGCAGGTGTGACGCTGTCGGAACCGGCAG
>NZ_RZTO01001301.1:0-1009 GCF_003997225.1 Mesorhizobium sp. M2C.T.Ca.TU.002.02.1.1 | reverse complement strand
GCGAGCGCCAGTACGCCGAAGCGGTTGAGGCGGTCGAGGATCGCCGCCGTGAGGTTGACCTCGATGGGGGCTCCGAGGAAGAGGCTCTTGCCGCCCCGGTCTTCCGAGACATAAGCGATGCCGGCGCGGCTCGCCGCAGCAATCGAGGTGACCTCGACCGCGGAACCGCCAACCTTGATCGTGCCGGCATAGTGCCGCTCCAGGCCGGCCAGCGTTTCGACCAGCGCATTGGCGCCGGAACCGAGCTGGCCGATGATGCCGACGATCTCGCCGGCGCGGAAGGCAAGATCGACGGGGCGGTATTTCCCCGCGACGCCAAGCCCGGCAAGCTCGATTACCGTCGCCGCCTCGGATCTGCCCCCGTCGCGCGTGGCATGCGCCGAGGTTACCTCGCGGCCGATCATCTCGGCGACGAGCTCGTCATTGGTCCATTGCGCGGTCGGCTTGGTCAGGATGCGCTGTCCGTTGCGGAACACGGTCGTGCGGTCGGTAAGCGCGAAGATCTCCGGCAGGCGATGGCTGATATAGACCACGGCCGTTCCCTTGGCGCGAAGCCAGCGCACCGTCTGGAAGACCCGCTGGATCTCGGCATCGGAAAGGCTCGCCGTCGGTTCGTCGAGGATCAGCACGCGGGCGCCGCGCATCACGGCGCGGCAGATTTCGAGGAGCTGCTGCTCGGCGATCGACAGCCTGCCGGCCTCGAGGTTGAGCGGTATATCCGACAGGCCAAGCTGATCCAGCGTCTGGCGTGCACGCGCCCTGTAGCGCCTGCGGATATAGAGCTGGGAGATGTCGGGATCGCCCAGAAGTACATTGTCCAGCACGGACAGATGCGGAATGATCGACAGTTCCTGATAGACGACGGAAACGAGCTTCGGATTGGTGAGCTCGCCGGGTCGCAGGAGCTGCCCATCGACGCGGATCTCACCTTCATCCGCGGCCATGAGGCCGGCGATGATGCGCACCAGCGTGCTCTTGCCGGCGCCGTTCTCGCCGCAGAGGGCATGGA
>NZ_RZTO01001300.1:0-1012 GCF_003997225.1 Mesorhizobium sp. M2C.T.Ca.TU.002.02.1.1 | reverse complement strand
CTGATGCAGCCTTCGGCCTACCTCGTCAACACCGCGCGGGGCGACATCATCGACGAGGACTCGCTGGTCAAGCTCATCCATGACGGCAAGATCGCCGGCGCCGGCCTCGACGTCTACGAGCACGAACCGGCGCTGAACAGCAAGCTGCTGAAGCTTGCCGCCAAGGGCAAGGTGGTGCTTTTGCCGCATATGGGTTCGGCCACGCTCGAGGGCCGCATCGACATGGGCGAGAAGGTGATCATCAACATCCGCGCTTTCTTCGACGGCCACCGTCCGCCGGATCGTGTCCTGCCGCTCAGGACCTGAGGCTTTAAACGGCTATGGTAACGGCGCCGTCCGCGCCAACTCTCACCGCGGTTCCGCGATAGGCATCGAACGCGCCACGCTCGAGCCGTATTGCCATGGGCGTTTCCCAGCCCATTTCCCGCGCCACGATCAGGCCGAGCAGCAGGATGGCGTCGGGCTCGTGCAGCACCAGGGCGGCCGGCGCCCGGCCGTTGTGGACGAGCTCCATCAGCACCGCCGAAGCGGACGACGAGCCGATCGTGCCGGGCAGGAACAGCACCCGGCCGGAAATGACTTCGCCGTGCTGCGGATGGCGGACATCGGCGATGCGGCCTGTCTTCGGGTCGACGCCGCCCCAGAAGCTGATCGGCGCCGTCAGCACCAGCGCTTCGCCTTCGCCCGCCTTGCCCGGCACCAGGATTTCGGCTGCCGCGCTCATGCGGCGATATCCGTGAAAACCGGCTTGCCGAGGACCGCGCTTTCGACGCAGTCGGCGAGCGAGGCGTAGAGCACCGCGTAGCCGGTGTTGCCCGGCGCGTAATGCGCGAACTTGCCCGAATTGGTCATCAGCACGCCATTGCCGAGCTCTGGGCCGAGCTCCGGCATGATCGGCGTCACCACCACGCATGTATCTGCGACGATGACGACCCCGCTCGCCTCGAGCCTTTTTCGCCGGCCGTCCCGCTCCAGCTGGGCGAGCGCGTGGCGGCCGGTGCAGGCATAGATC
>NZ_RZTO01000012.1:0-23333 GCF_003997225.1 Mesorhizobium sp. M2C.T.Ca.TU.002.02.1.1 | reverse complement strand
GCCTCCAGCCCGTCGACCAGCAACGCGAAGTCGATGTCGTCGCCCGTGGTGCCATGCTTGCGCGAATCCTTCTCCAATGCCGCAAGCTGATCCTCGAAGATCTGCTTGGTGTCGGAGAGCAGCCGGCCGATCAGCGTCGACTTGCCGTCGTCGACCGAGCCGCAGGTGAGGAAGCGCAGCAGCGACTTCTTCTCCTGCGCGGCCATGTAGTCGCGGATCGAATCGGTCGGGGCGAGGCTCTTGGCCATGATGTGGCGCATTATCAGAAATAACCCTCGCGCTTCTTCTTTTCCATCGAGCCTGCCTCGTCGCGGTCAATGAGGCGGCCCTGGCGCTCGGAGGTGCGGGCAGTCAGCATCTCGCCGACGATGGCTTCCAGCGTGTCGGCTTCCGATTCGATCGCGCCGGTCAGCGGATAGCAACCCAGCGTGCGGAAGCGCACGAGGCGGTTTTCGACCGTCTCGCCCGGACGCAGTTGCATGCGCTCGTCATCCTTGAGGATAAGCATGCCGTCGCGCTCAACCACCGGCCGCTCCTTGGCGAAATAGAGCGGCACGATCGGGATGTTCTCCTGCAGGATGTACTGCCAGATGTCGAGCTCGGTCCAGTTGGACAGCGGAAAGACCCTGATCGACTCGCCCGGCGCGATGCGGGTGTTGAAGATCTTCCACATTTCCGGCCGCTGGTTCTTCGGGTCCCAGGCATGCTGGGCGTTGCGGAAGGAAAAGATGCGTTCCTTGGCGCGTGACTTCTCCTCGTCGCGGCGGGCGCCGCCGAAAGCCGCGTCGAAGCCGTATTTGTCGAGCGCCTGGCGCAGCGCCACGGTCTTCATCACATGGGTGTGGGTGTTGGAGCCGTGGTCGAAGGGATTGATGCCCTCGCGCACGCCATCCTCATTGACATGGACCAAAAGGTCGAAGCCGAGCTTCTGCGCCATCTGATCGCGAAAGGCGATCATCTCGCGAAACTTCCAGGTGGTGTCGACATGCAGGAACGGGAAAGGCGGCTTGGCCGGATAGAAGGCCTTCATCGCCAAGTGCATCAGCACGGAAGAATCCTTGCCGACCGAATAGAGCATCACCGGCTTGGAGAAAGAGGCCGCGACCTCGCGGAAGATATGGATGGATTCGGCCTCGAGCCGCTGTAGATGCGTGAGCGCGATATTCATGGAGCGTCGAGCGTTCTCTCGTGCCGTCGAGCGGAAATCTTGCATTGCAGGCGCAATCCCATGCCGCCCGGGCGCAAATTTCACTTCGGACAAACTGTTTCGTGCGGGCGTTCTAACAGATCGGCGCCGCGGATAACAATGCAAGACCCGCGCGGCGCGAGGCCATTATAGAACGAATTTTCCAAGCATGGCCGGCAACACGGAAAATCCTGCCAGAACTGTCGAAACGCGGAAGCGGGGAAAGGCCGTGGCCTTCATAGAATTCCGGGCTCCCGATCTTCGCCGGATCGAGGGTTTCTGTCGGAACCTTGTCGACCGCACTATCGCGGGGCGGCGCCAGCCGCTATACCGGCTCGGGGAACGGGCAAGGCGCGGCAAACGGAGATCGGCGGGGCGGCCTTTGGCTGGCTCGATGGAGATCCGGGCGCAACCTGGAAATTGCGAAGCGAAGCATTGAATCCGTTTACAAAGCTCCGGCGCCACCTCACGCCCGCCCAGATCAATTTCTATTTCTCGATCGTCTGCTTTTTTTCGCCGCCGGTGCTTGGATCGCTGGTCAGCATCACCTTCAACGCCGGCGGCGTGTGGTCCGTGCTGCTGCTCGCCATAAAGCGGCGGCGCTTCAACATCGACGGGCCGATGCTCGCCTTGACCACGGCGATCTACGCCTATTGCGCGGCCATGGTTCTCGCTTCGGTCGTCAACGGCAGGCTGGCCGCCGATTTGCGGTTTTTCCTGCCGCTGATCACCTTCCTGCTTTTCCCGATCTCCTATTCGACCTGGAGCATCACCGAGAAGACCGCCCTGGCACGCATCGCCATCCTGGCAAGCGCCGCGGCCTGCTTTGGCGCGCTGGCGATCGCGGTATTCCAGTATCACTGGCTCGGCATGAGGGCCGAGGGCGGCGCTGGAAACGCGATCGTCTTTGCAACCACGACCTGCCTTGCCGTCATGTTATGCCTGGCCGGCGCGCTGTCCGGCATCGAGAAACACTGGAAGCTGTTGGTCCTGGCGGCGATGGCCGGAGCCCTGGCGGTTGTCTATTCGGCGTCGCGCATGATCTGGGTCGCCATGCCGATGGCCGGCATCGCCGTGCTTCTCGTCAATCGCCGCCGGTTCACCAACGCCAGCATGGCGCGCTTCGCGGTGATCGGCGTCGTGGTCGCCCTGGTGATCGCCGCCATCGGCTCTCGCGTCATCATGGATCGAACCGACTTTCTGGTCAGTGACTGGGACGCGCTGAATGCCAATGACGACCATTCGACGGCGCTCGGCCTGCGCGTGGCGATGTGGGAAATCGGCTTTGCCGCGGTTCGCGAGATGCCGATTTTCGGTCATGGCATCTCGGCGAGCCGCGCGCTGATGAAGCAGGGGTTTCACGAGCAGTTCGGTCTAAGCGCGGGCTTCAGCCATTTTCACAACGGCTTCCTGACGGCGATGGTCGAGGCCGGCCTGCTGGGGGCATTGGCCCTGGCGTCGATCTTCATCGTTGCCGCATGGAACGCGGCAAGGACGCTGCGCCTCCGCGTCGATCCGGTGGAGCGGTTCGGCGCGACGATGATCCTTGTCGCGGTCATTACCTATCTCACCGGCGGAATGGCGGGCATTCTCGTCGGCCACGATATCCTCGACGCGACGCTGATGGTGTTCCTGATTGTGGGAACTTACCTTGCGTCCGGGCGCACGATTGCCCCGACCGGGGAGAGCGCGCCCGCCATGGCGCCGGGCGCCAGCCCGCAACCATGAAGGTCCTGGTCACCGGCGCGACAGGCCTCGTCGGGCGCCGGGTCGTCAGCCGGTTGCGCGAAGCCGGATTCGACATACGGATCGCTTCGCGCCTGCCGCAACGGCTGGCAGGCACGAACGATGCCGTCGCGCTGCCCGGCGCCGATGCGCCGCGGGAAGCCTTCCTGGCGCTGATGCGCGACGTGACGCATGTCGTCCATTGCGCGGCGCTCAACAATGATCGCGGTGCCGGCGCGGCCGACTTCCGGACGGTCAATGCGACGCTGACCGGACGGCTCGCCCAGGCCGCCGCCACGCGCGCCGACGGGCGCTTCATCTATCTCTCCTCGATCCGCGCCGTGGTGGGCGCCGGCTTCAGCGGCACCATCGACGAAGCCACGCCCCCTGCCCCGCAATGCGCCTATGGGCGCTCCAAGCGCGAAGGCGAGATCGCAATGCTGGAGGCTTTTGCAACGGCCGGACGCGACGGCGCGACGGCGCTGCGGCTGCCGCCGGTCTATGGCGAAGTCATGAAGGGAAATCTGCGCGCGCTGATACGATTGGCGGCCACCGGCCTGCCATTGCCGACAGGCGCCCTGACGGCGGTTCGTTCGCTCGTCTCGCATGACGCCGTGGCCGGCGCCGTGGCGCATCTTTTGACCCGTCCCGCGCCGCCGCGCCCGATCTATGTGCTCGGCGACGCTTCGCCGGTTGCGATGTCCGAAATCATCACCGCGTTCCGGCGCGGATATGGCCGGCCCGCCCGGCTTCTGCCCATGCCCGCCTGGCCGCTCCGGATGCTGGCCACGCTCGCCGGCAGACAGGCCACCTGGCAGGCTCTGATGGCGACGCAGGTCTGCGATTCGTCGTTGCTCGCCTCGGAAGGCTGGGAACGGGAGGCCGACACGCTCGGCCGGCTTGAGGAACTGGCACGACAGGGAAGCGGCCCGTCGCATCCGTGAACGGTCAATCGCGCTAAGCGGATATTCGTGGATATTATCCCACGAATATCTGCTTAGATTCCCTGGTTTCTCGCAGGTTTTGATCGCAAAACTGCGGGACACTTTTGCGGAACCTGCTTAGGCGCGGAAGAATGTGCCCAGCAATATCTTGAGGTCCAGGCCGGTCGAAGCGGCCTTGGTGTAGACCGCATCGGTCTCCGCGCAAAGTCTTGGATCGGACATGTCGATCCCCTTGATCTGCGCCAGCCCCGTGATGCCCGGAAGTGCTGCAAGCACGCCCAACTCCTTGCGCCGTTCGATCAGTTTCGTCTGCGTCGGCAGGCATGGACGAGGGCCCACAAGGCTCATCTCGCCCTTGATCACGTTCCAGAGCTGCGGCAATTCGTCGATCTTGGTTGCGCGCAAAACCTTGCCGACCGCAGTGACCGAACCGGCCGGCGCCTCATGCGTGGGCAAGGACGGCGTTGCGCGATACATGGTGCGCAATTTGCGGCAGGCAAAGAGGACTCCTCCCCGGCCGACGCGGATCTGCGAGAAGATGGCCGGGCCGGCCGACGTTGTCCGGATTGCCAGCATCGCGACAAGCAGGACCGGCGACGTCAGCGCCAGCATCGGAACAGCGACCGCAAGGTCGAGCGCGCGCTTCGCCGTCATGGCTCAGATCCGGCGACGAAGGCCGAGCCATCCATGCCCGTGAGAATGGGGACGCGCTGATCTGGTCACGGTTTCAGAACCATTCAATTGCCGACGTTCGAGCAGGCTTCAATGACCAATTGCAGGTGCGCGACACAGGTTTAAAGCACACTATGCGCTTCAAGTTTTTGATTTTATGCATATTTTTATCACGAAACCGGTTTCCACTTTCGGGAGACATGCTTAGCCGATCTGCCCGGCCGCTTTCGGCGCCGCCTCTTCGCGCAGGCCGCCAATGTCTTCCCTGTAGAGTCCGGCCAGGATGGCAAGCGCCGCGGCCTTGTCCCGGTCGTGCATGGCGGCCACCAGCGCCGGCAGGGCCACCTCGATCCTGGGCCATTCGACGACGCCTGTCCTGAGGCCGAAGATCTTGGCGATGTCGAGCTTGACCACCTCCTCGTTCTCGGCGTGCAGCGTCTCGTGCAGCTTCTCGCCGGGCCTGATGCCGGTGAAGCGGATCGGGATGTCGGTGTAGGGGCTTTTGCCGGCCATGCGGATCATGGTTTCGGCGACTTCGAGGATCGGCACGGGCTTACCCATGTCGAGCATGTAGATGGCGTAGTCATCCGCGCCCTGGCGCTGCTCGGCATCGGCGGCGGACATGATGACGAGGTCGACGGCCTCTGCCACGGTCATGAAATAGCGGGTCATGCGCCGGTCGGTGATGGTGACCGGACCGCCGGCCTCGATCTGCGCTTGGAAGATGGTCGCCACCGAGCCGTTGGAGCCGAAGACATTGCCGAAGCGCACGGCGATGAATTTCGTGCCCGAACGACGCAAATCGGGGGCGCCGGCGTGGCCGTTCGCCGCGCCGGCGCGCGGCGGCGACGCGGCCTGGGCCTCATGCAGCGAAGAGACGATCTGTTCGGCCGCCCGCTTGGTGACGCCCAGCACCGAGGTCGGGTCGACAGCCTTGTCGCTGGAGATCAGCAGGAACTGCGGCACCCCGCATTCGGCGGCGATCTCGGCGCAGGCAAGCGTGCCGAAGACATTCGTCTCGATCGCCGCTTCCCAATTCTCCTCGAGCAGCGGCACGTGCTTCAGCGCCGCGGCATGAAAGATGATCGCGGGTTTGAACTCGGTGACGAGGCGCGTCATGTGAGGCCGGTCGGTGACGTCGACGATGCGGCTGGTCAGCCGCTCGCGGTCGCCGTCATTGGTCTGCTGATCGAGCTGGAAGATGCCGAACTCGGAATTGTCGGCCACCAGCACCGCCTCGGCGCCCAGTTCCAGCGCGCGCTTGACCAGCACGCGGCCGATCGAGCCGGCGCCGCCCGTGACCATCACGCGCTTGCCGCCGACGAAGGTGCCGATGCGCGCGGTGTCGGTGGCGACCGCCGAGCGGCGCATGATGGTTTCCATTTCGACGGCGTCGAGAACCAGCTTGCCGCCCTGCCCCAGTTCCGACAGGCCGGAAAACTGGACGACGCCGATGCCGCTGTGGCGGGCGACGCGCACCAGCTCGGCATAGTCCTCGATCTCGCGCTCGACCCCTTGGCCGAAGATCAGAAGATCGAGGTTTTCCGTGCCCTTGACATAGTCTTCCAGCACCTCGACCAGGCGCGGCCTGACCGCCACGACCGGGACGCCCTGGATCTGCGTGCCGAGCGGCGCGTCGCTCTCGGTGGCCATGATGCCTGCGATGGCGTATTCGGCGGGCTGGGCCGTGCGGGTGAAGCGCACGATCACATCCGCCTCGCTCAACCGGCCGATGAACAGCGCCTGCTTGGTCGAGGCATCGCCGGCCGCGCGGCGCAGGATGCGCCAGCTCGCGCCGTCGCGCAGGAAGCGATAATAGAGCCTGGGCGCCGAGATGATGGTGAAGGAGACCAGGAAGAAGACGATGAACTGGCGCTCGTTGAGGCCCATGACAGGCTGGAAGAAGAAGCGGAAGCCAAGCGAGGCCAGATAGAGGACCACCGTCAGGCTGCCGCAGCCCTTCAAGATGTTGAAGAAGTCGGGCGTTGAGGCAAAGCGCCAGACGGTGTTGTAAAGACCACAATAGCGGAACAAAAGATGGGCGATGAGCACGATGAGCGCCCAGCAGGCCAGCCCGCCGGGGGAGAACGCGTCGAACGACAGCCGCGACTGCGAAAGGGTGAGGCTAAGCGCCACCGCGACCAGGACCATGACGAGATCCTGGACCATGATGATGGCGCGCCGCATCCTCGGTCTGAGTTCCGATACGGCTTCTACATAGGCGGTCATTGGGTAGTACTGAACTCCAGGCGTGAGGCCATGCATACCAGAACCGCGCCGGACCGACCATCGTCCGCCACTACTCTAGATTGCAAAATCCGCAACCCCGTCACCCGGCTACCGCATTAGCGCGGAGCGGGCGGGAGAGCCAGAAGTTTTTTGCGGGAGCGCCGATCGGCCAAGTGTCATGAGCTCAGCAGGCGATAGTGCGACAGTAATAAAATGTCAGGCTCTTCATTGAACCGGGCAGACGGTGCTCGGCCTGGCCGTTCAACCTTTGCGGTTCTCGAACTCGCGGTAGAGTTCGGCGTAGGATTTCCCCATCCTTTCGGCGGTGAATAGGCGAACGTAGCGCTCGCGCGCGGCTCGTCCCCAGTTCGCCGCCTCGGTCGGCTGCTCGACCAGCCGGTTGATCGCTTCGGCAAGCTGTACCGGGTCCGATGGGGGAACGACCAGCCCGGTCTGGCCGGGTTCATTGACGTAGCTTGTGCCTGTGCCGATTTCACAAGAAATCGCCGGTTTGCCGCACATGGCCGCCTCGACGAGCGAAATACCGTAGGCCTCCGATCTCTGATTCGAAGGAAAGACAAAGCCAAGGCAGTTGCGGAGCAGCGCCATCTTGCGCGGCTCGGCGATCTCGCCAAGGAAAATCACGTTGTCGCGGCCCAGCGTCTTTGCCTGTTGTTTAAGTTCGCGCTCGACCGGGCCCGAGCCGGCAATGACGATCTTGCACCGCGCCTTACCGGCTGCCTGGATCAGGACATCCAGCCCCTTGTAGTAGCGCAGGACGCCGACGAACAGCACGAAGGGCTCGGTGACCGCCGATCGACACCAGGCGTCGTCGGCCTCGCTTGGCGTTGGATAGGCGCCCTCGTCGATGCCGATGGGGATGACCTTCGATTTGGCCTTGAATGCCCTCAGAACAGGACTCGACTCGAGATAGTTCGGCGATGTCGCCACGATCGTGTCGACAGCCCCGAGGAAGCGCATCATCAAGGGCCGGTAGAAGGGCAGGATGAGCCGCTGTTTGACGATGTCGGAATGATAGGTGACGACAGCCGGCTTGCCGTGGCCGGATTGGAAATGAACGATATCCATGAATGGCCATGGGAAATGGTAGTGGACCAGGTCGGCCCCTCCAGCGAGCACACGGAACTTTCGAAAGGCTTCACGCGAAAATCCGGTCGACGCCAACTCGAAATCGAGCCTGGCCTTCACGGCCATATGTCCATCAAGGCGTCGGGTGTTTTCCTCTGGTGTCCGGCTCAGTGACAGCACTTCGGTTTCGACGCCATAAGCAGCCGTGCTTTGAGCGATGGCATGGATCGTCCGCTCTACCCCGCCGAAGGTATCGGGCCAGTAGGTCTTGAAGAAATGCAGGACTTTCACGCGCTGGTCTTCCGTCTTTGCCCGATGGCTTGCTCGAAGATCCGCAGCATGCCCTTGGCGTGATTTTCCCAGGTGAAGCGCCCGGCATTGCTGAGCGCGCCGGCGGCGATCCGCTTGCGGAACTCGGTGTCCGTACTGAGCCGGTCGAATGCGTTGGCGATCGCCACCGGGTCGTTCGGGTCGACAAGGACGGCACTGTCTCCGGCGACTTCAGGCATTGACGACGTGTTCGACGTCAGCACCGGCTTGCCGAAGGAATGAGCCTCGACGATCGGAAAGCCGAATCCCTCATAGAGCGACGGCATCGCCAGGAACAGGCAATTCGCGTAAAGCGTGGCGAGCACGCCATCGTCGACGAAGCCGGTAAACTTGATATTCGCCTCGAGCCCACCGGCGCGCACGAGATCGGCCAGGCCCGTCTGTTTCCATCCCTTGCCGCCGACGATGACAAGGTCGCAGCCCGCGCGGGTGCCGTCCGACAGCAGGCCAAAGGCCCTTATCAGATTGGCGAGATTCTTCCGCGGCTCGAGCGTGCCGACAAAAAGCGCGTAGGGCCTAGTGATGCCGAGCAGCTCCAAGCTCGAAACATCGCCAGGAGTCGGCAGTGTAGCCGTACCTGGAAAGACCGTCGGGACCGGCGATTTCAGCCAAGGAAACTCGGCCATCAACGCGCTTGCCGTGGCCGTCGAATCCGCAACCACGACATCGGCAGTCCGCAATGCCGGCTTCATCAGCAAGCATTCGCCCATCAACGTGCGGGTTCGCATGGTGCGCGCGGCATGCCGCCAGACAAGATCGTGAATTGTGACCACCCTTGCGATGCGGCTATCGAGAACGAAGGGCAGCCGATGCGAAGGCCCCCAGAGAACCTCCACGCGGTTGCGCCGCGCCAGCGAGGGTAGCACCGACTGCCCCCAGAAGATTCTGGCGAGAGGCCCTGTGAAGCCGGCAGACTGCACGGAAACACCAGGCGGAATGTCGTAGCTTTCGCTGACCACGTCCGGCGCGTAGACCACCACATCGGCGCCCTGTGCCGCCAAAGCCTTGATCGCATTGTGGACGAACCGGCCGATGCCATCGGTGGGCGATCTCAGGTTTCTGCCATCGATGGCGATTTTCAATATTTTCTCCGGAATGAATGGACCACTGATTCCGGACATTTGCATCGCGAAAAGGGCCAGCGTTGGGCGCGCAATCCGCCCGGAGAGCGAGACTAGCCCTAACATACACTGCGCTAATTTGGTAACGTGAAGGTGGAAAGATAGTCTCGGCTGGTGAAAACCGCTTGCACCTCGGCCTCACGATGGTAGAGGCACGATAGCCCAACCTTCCCAATTCGAGAGCGGTCTTCTGCCAAAGCTGATTATCCAGATTCCCTGCTACAACGAAGCCGAAACCCTGGCGATAGCGCTGAGCGATCTGCCGCGGGCCGTCCCAGGCTTCGGCAGCGTCGAATGGTTGGTGATAGATGACGGAAGCACGGACGAAACGGTCAGGGTCGCCAGGGAAAACGGTGTCGATCACATCGTGAGGCACACCAGCAATCGTGGTCTTGCTTACGCCTTCATGACGGGCATCGAAGCCTGTTTGGCCCGGGGCGCGGACGTCATCGTCAACACCGATGCCGACAACCAGTATCATGCAGCCGACGTTCCGGCCCTCGTCAATCCGGTGCTGGAAGGGCGCGCGGATATGGTTATCGGCGCCCGGCCAATATCGGAAATCGAGCATTTCTCCCCGATCAAGAAGCTCCTGCAGAAGATCGGCAGTTGGGTGGTTCGGGTCAGTAGCGGAACCGACGTGCAGGACGCGCCGAGCGGATTTCGCGCCATCTCGCGAGATGCCGCGCAACGGCTGATGCTGTTCAACAGCTACACCTATACGCTGGAAACCATCATCCAAGCCGGCCGCAAGAACATGCGCGTGGTTTCGGTGCCGATCCGCGTCAACGGCGATTTGCGGCCGTCGCGGCTGGTCAAGAGCATTCCATCCTACATAAAGCGCTCGATCTTCACCATCGTGCGCATCTTCGTCATCTACCAGCCGGCGCGCTTCTTCGGCATTGTCGCTGCGTTACTTTTCGGACTTGGCTTCCTGCTCGGCCTGCGCTTCCTGTATTTTTATCTGACCGAAGGTGTCAGCGGCCACGTCCAGTCTGTCGTGTTGGCGGGGGCGCTCATGGGCATGGGCTTCCAGTCCCTTCTGGTCGCCTTTCTGGCTGACGTGATAGCCGCCAATCGCAAGCTTCTCGAAGACATTCGCTACACGCAACGGTCGACCCAAGGCGAAGGCACCAAGACTTTCGCACGCGACAAGGAAGCGGCATAGGCCGATGAAAGTAGCCGGCGGACAAGCGGAGGACGGTATCGTCATAGGAAACACCTATGACAAATATGGCACGCGAAACCCTATCGCCCGCCGGATGGTGCAGGGCTTCGAGAGTTCTTTGTCCGGCCTCGTCTCCAAGGTCAATCCGGGCAGCATTCATGAGGTTGGATGCGGAGAAGGGTACTGGGTCATGCGCTGGCTTGCTCAGGGCATCAATGCGAGCGGCAGCGATTTCTCCACCCAGGTCATCGGCATGGCACAGGAGAACGCCCGCGCACGCGGCCTGGCGCCTGAGCGCTTCGCTGTCCGCAGCATTTACGACGTTGAGCCGGAGCGTGACAGAGCCGACCTGATCGTGTGCTGCGAGGTGATGGAGCATCTCGAGGAGCCCCAAAAGGCGCTGCAAGCGCTGCAGCGCATCACAACCTCGGACCTTATCCTGAGCGTGCCGCGGGAACCGCTTTGGCGCGTGCTCAATCTGGCGCGCGGGAAATATGTGTTGGCCCTTGGCAATACGCCGGGCCATCTGCAGCACTGGTCGCAGGGCGGTTTCGTCTCGTTGGCGTCACAATTTTTCGACGTCGTGGAGATTCTGGCGCCGCTGCCATGGACGATGCTGCATTGCAAGTCGAAGAAAAGACGCTGACATGGCGCTCAGCCCGAGCGCCAGGATATGGCTCAATCGCGTTGGGGCTTTCCTAGGATTGGCTGGTGTTGTTTTCGTGGGGATCAGGCTCCATGGCTACGCTGGCGAGATCGACTTGCGCCGAATGGGAGCTGGCAGCTACGCCGCTATCGCGGCCTTGGCCGGAGTCTATGGAGCGTCGAACCTGCTGCTGGCCCTCGGCTGGCGACATCTTATGCACCACCTTGGCATTTCCGTTTCGCGGTCTTGGGCGACCCGGACCTATGCCATCTCGCAACTCGCCAAATATGTCCCAGGCAATATTTTCCAGTTTGCGGGCCGACAGGCGATCGGCCTGGCCGCCGGCATCGGCAATGGTCCACTAGCCAAGTCTACTGTTTATGAGCTGGCCTTTCTTATTGTTGGCGGACTTCTCTTCTCGCCGCTTGTGTTGCCGCTGGCTCTTCCTGGGTTGCCGAATTGGTTCGGTTGGATTTCTTTCGTCGGGGGGGTGGCTATCGTGCTTTGGCTGGCCATGCGCATGGGGGGAGCGGATTTTGGCGCGGCCGCCGCCTTCTACCTCGCCTTTCTCGCGCTCTCAGGCTTGGTTTTTGCCATAGCGAGTGATCTCGGCGGCGGTTCCTGCGGCATCGCGCTCTATCCGGCGATAGCCGGCGCCTACGTGGTTGCCTGGCTCGTGGGGCTTGTGACACCGGGCGCCCCGGCCGGCATCGGCATCAGGGAGGCGATACTGATGGCTCTCCTCGGCGGCTTCAACGCCGAGCCCGTTATCCTGATGGCAGTGGTGATCGGGCGGGTGATTACCGTTCTGGGCGATTTTTTGTTTTTTGCCGGCGGCCAGATCGCCGGGCATTTCTATCGGGTGGGCGATGAACGAAACTAGCGGAACCACATTCTACAAGGTCGGTTTTGGCCTGCTGGCCGCGATAGCGCTTTTCTTTGCGCTCTTTGTCAATGGCGCCCTTCCCGGTCTGATGGTGCCTACGACCGGGCAAGCCATCTGGATGCTGGGTTTCGCGCAGTCCTTCGCGAATGGCCTCTCAATTTACGCAACAAATTTTGGGTTACCGAGTCCTGCCCCGATCTCCTTTGGGCTCGCCGCGGCCCTGCCGACTGCGCTCTTCTTGAAGATAGGCATCCCTCCGGCCGATGCGTACTCGTTGACATTCGCCATCTGGTTTGGCGTTGCCTTCTATGGCGCATACCGGTTTGTGCGACATATCGGAGGACGAAGCGGTATTTCGCTTCTATGCGCCCTTCTATGGCTTACGGCGCCAGTCATATGGGTGCACGCAGATTACTCAATGGTCTCCCTCGGAATCGCGCTTTTGCCTGCCTATTTCTACACCGCATTGCAATTGGTGTATTACGAGAGAAAGCTGCCATCGTTCATTTTGTTCATCGCTGCCGCGTTGTCTGCGGTCTTCATGGATGGCTATAGCTTCATGATGTTTGCTTGCGCGACCGCCGTCCTGCTGACGGTCGCGTTTGCTTTGCGCTCGGTGAAGCGTATGGAGTTATTATACAAGACATTTCCAATGGTGGCGGTAGGATTTGCTGTTTCTTATTTTCTTTACAAAAGCTATGTCGGGAAGGCGATCTTTGAAAAAGATGATCTAGATCTTTTTCGAGCCTTCGGCGCAAACATAGAGTTCTTCTTTTTACCAACTCGCGGCATTCTGTGGCTTTCTGACCTTTTCGGTTTCAGCGCGATCCGTGAGGAAAAGAGCTACTTCGGCGATGCTTCAGTACTTTGCGCCTCATTTGCACTGGTCTCGATCGTCGCCGGAGCTTACGCCTTGGCGACGAAATCGTCGGACGCCAGGCTGAAGGCGACATTCCTGCTTGTCGCCGTTTTCGGTTTCTATATGGCTTTGGGACCGTCGTTCAAATTGAATATCCTGAAGCCCAACGGTGTCGGTACCTTGATGCCTCTCCAATACGCACCGTGGCGAACCGGAACGGAGTGGCTGTCATATTTGCCCGGGTTCAGCAACATGCGGGCCAGTTACCGTTGGGTGGCGCTCGGCATGTTTGGAGCATGGGCATTGCTTGCGCTACACGTAGCAAGTCGCCGTGTGCAGTCCGGCGCTACTATTGCAATCATATTGGCCGGTATTGCCTTTAACATCCCTGCCCCCGGGGTTATGACGGCCAACACTGATTCCGAACAGGCGATCGACGAGATAGACCGCTACATCGAAAACCTGAAGCCAATCTTTCAGCCCGGTGAGAAAGTTGCTTTTCTGCCATTTCGAAACGATTTCTTCGTCAACTACATGGCAAGCAAGTTGAATATCAGCACCTATAACGTTGGCGGGGATAAGAATCTTACCATTGCGATGGAAAATTGGCCCGACACGATGCTTGCGTTCGAAGCCGGCAAGACAGGCCCAGATTTCGCAAAAAGAATTCTTTGGCTGCTCACGCAAAAGGATGCCGATGTTGCAGCGATACCCTACATAGATCTGCTGTGGGCTGCGCATCAATGGCCGTACCCGCCACAGTACTTCGACGAAATGCAACCCTATATAGACGAGATTCGATCATCAGGGATGGTGGATATCTCCGGAACCGAAAATTTCACTTTCGTCCGCCTTAAACCAGAATTTCGCCGCCTATCCAGCGAAGAGCTTTCAGAGCTCTCCGCTAAACATTTTTGCAAAGAAGGGATTTCCCTTTTCTTGTCCTCTCCGGCGAAGTTTTCCGACACTGGCGCTGTTTGCGGCAATGGATGGGTCGGCGCCGAGGACTGGGGCCGTTGGACGATCGGCAAGCACGCTACCCTTCATTACCATCTCCCCGCCGACAGCGGGCGCAGTGTTCTCGAGTTTGACGCCCAGGGCTTCGTTGGCGGTAATCTAGCGGATCAGAAGATCGAGATTAGCATCAACGGCAAAAAGTCCGATGAATGGGAGTTCACGATTGAAGCGCCGCGTAGGATAGAGCGGCTTGAATTGCCTCAAGGTGTTGGCATCTTGGACTTATATTTCTCCATACCTAACGCGAAATCCCCGAAAGACGCCGGGGTATCGAGCGATCTTCGCCCTCTTGGTCTGGGTCTCATTGCAATGTGCTTGACCAAGGCAGACGAGCCCTGTCTTCAGCCTTGATCGACCCCTGACACTTCAGCAACACGCGGCAAAGAAGCGGACTGTCCATACATCGGCTTTGCCGCTGAACGACGAAGCTGATCGTGAGTGGCCCGGCAACCGGTGTGGATTTGCCGAGAGCTAAGCGCGGAGGGATTTCCACTCAGCAGAGTCGCGGATGATGGCCACAAGCGCGTCTCGGCTTTGGCGAACCAAAATGTCCAAGCTCATTCGGAAGCCGGATGGATCCACAGGCCGACCGAGTTCCTCGAAATAGACGTTGTGGACAAATTCCTCATTGGAAAGTTCCTCGGTATTCCTGGCGAACTCAACATCGAACAGCCAGCCATCCTTGACCGAAGCATGACTTATCGCCAAGCTTACCTGCTTCCCAGCATCCACCAGCGTCAAGGCAGTATGTCCAGCGAGATGATAATCGCCGTTGTATGCCTGGGTTCCATAGACCATGTTGACCAAATGGGCATGCGCTTGGATGGAGAACCATCCCTTTCCGGTTCCCATCCGCAGCATGTCGAAAAGGCTTGGAAGTCGAACCTTTAGCCGCCCATGAGCCGATAGGAGTCTTGCCCACTCCTTGAGTGCCGGCACTTGCTTTGCTCGCTCGATGTGCTCGAGCACGTCCTGCGCGACAATGATATTGTAGTGGCCGCTTGGCAGTTCATGCAAATCCAAGATATCGGCAACGTAGTCTGGTTTATGAAAGTCGTGAAGGTCAACGTTAAGGAAACCTTCCCGGATATCCCAGCCACATCCTAAATTTAGCTTCTTATAATGGAGCAAATCCGGCCGGATTTTTGCAAGCGTATTTGGCACATCAACCTCCACCTTGTTGTCCTTTGAACCGACGTCGTGACTGCTAGCCTTGCGTCACGGTACGTGCAACTATTTGTTATGGCGCTGAAGGAATCTTGCACCGCATTTTCGGAGCCTGAAGCGCCCGCGCACTAGGACAGCGTCTACCGGCGAACGGTTTGCGCGACTTGCCCGACAAATCCGCTCCTGCCCTGCCGGCAAGAGCGGACGCAACAGAGTACGGTAATTCGGGGAGCTTACATCAGTTGCGCTCCCAATCAGAACGCAAGGCTCTTTATGGAGGCTGGATAGTCCCGCAAAACGTTTTCCCAAGTCAAATTGCGCACATCATCAAAACGTCTTTCGGACTTCTTTCCGTACAATAGGATATCCCTGGTAGCCCTCTTGAACTCTACTGGATCGTCCGCAATGCTAATTCCAGGTAGAGCCTTGTACTCCTCGAACCCGCAAAAACTTTTAGACGTACCGACGATCGGCTTCAAAGAAAGCAGAGCCTCTGCCGTCTTCAAATTGGATCCACCACCTGAGGTTACCGGCAAAACAACAACTTCTGCCAGCGCGAACAAGGCGTTTAAAGCATCTTCTTCCTGACGCCCGATCAGCAATGTCGTCTCGGCAAATATCGATCTATTCGACGAGTATAGAGAAGACGACATAATAAGATCACAAACCCCTCCCACGACCACCAACCTCGCGTCCGGCGGTATACATCCTGGAGCAGGTAGAAACATTTCCCAAAAACCTTGCGCGTTCGGCGGATGCGCGCTGCCGGTAAAGACAGCAACCTTGCGGTACTTGAGTTCGTGCCGCCAGGAGCGTAACAGGCTCTCGGAAGCGTTGCGGCGTATGTGGCCGTTGCCGAAGACGCAAATCCTCTTCGCCCCCCACCCGGCATAAACATCTGCATCATGTTGGGTGCAAGCAACGACCAGATCCGCCGCCGCGACCAATTCCCGTTCGAGCTTCTCTGCCTCTTTTCGATCGGCAGGGGATGCCATGAGCTGCGATTCGACATTCTGGCTTGAGTAGACGATCTTCGCTCCCTCCAGACCGCCTTCCTTGAGATCCGACAGCAATGCTGCGTGCCAAGGCTGCTCAAATATTATTATTTTCGGCGAACAGCGCCTGATCCTCTCCAGGAGAATCCGCCTGTACGAGGGATCCAAATTGAATATCGAGTGCGCGTGAAGGTCCTGCTTTCGCCCGTCGGAAAGAAGCGCAGTATGCAATTCTCTACCAAAAGCAAACTCGCTTTCACCTCTATCGAATTCTGGATAGGAAACGCTCGAGAATATCGGCAAATAGTCAACCCGCATGCCACTTTCGACAAGTGAGTCAACAAGAGCTCTTACTCGCCTTTGTCCGCCATGATATGGTTTACTAATCGGATAAATACCAATATACGAAACATCATAGCTCATGATAAATCTTTCGTTGGTATATTTAGACCGATTCCAGGCATAGCGCCACTCGACTGAAGCATGTGCCGAACAATCGGAGCGGTGAACTTGTCCCACGCATACGGCTTATACCCAATTCTTATCGCTTTTGACTTATCCTCCAGCGCGCTAAAATCGAACATGTACTGTTCGATTTTTTTCAGCCATGCTACGCCATCCAGTGTATCGATATGATCCGCCAACCCCTGACCTGCTTCCTCTATGGAAGAACCCACCGACGCTATGCACGGCTTTCCGAAAGCCAGACTTTCGGCCACCGTCATGCCAAAACCTTCGTAGTGGGACGGGAATATTGTAAACGCACAATTTGCGTAGAGCCAACGCAGTTGGTCGTCGCTAACATTATTGAAGTGGACGATATGGCGCCCTCCTATGACCGGGTCTTGGGAGATCCTTCCCATGAGGCTCTCAGTGTCCCAACCCAGCTTACCGGCAAAAACAAGAGGAAATAACTTGGCACCGTGCTTTGCCGCAAGGCGACGCCACAGATGGTAGGCAAAGTCATGATTCTTCCGTGACTCAATTGTACTGACAAAGAGGACAAACTTACCGGGGTCGAGCCTCTCGGAGCCTGGGATGCGCGGACCCTCCCCAGTGCTAGGATCAGTGTCATGAACAAAGCGTGCAGGACCTAATCTGCAGACTTCCACCTTACTTTCGGGAATCGGAAGGTAGCCGCATGCGTCAGCATACTGCCTGAGATCACGGGCAGTGCTATCGGATATGCAGAAAAAATGATCGCAAGACCAAAGTAGGTAGTGAAGACAAGCGGCAAAATTCTGCGCAGCGCCGGATTCAGAGAATTGACGGACAACAATTGGAATAAGGTCGAACAAAAGCAGCTTTACGCTAATGTTGCCTTTGGAACTCTCCCTCCAAAGCCATTTGGCTTTGCTTCCCTCCCAGAAAACTCCAGGCAGTAGTATAGTGGCAACTTTGTCGATCTGCACCGGCGTCGAGCCCGGTGGAGGTGCACTATGTACCAAAGCCATGCGAAGGCCACCGAGCGATCCTCTTAGGTCAATGGTGGGGCCGGCGGTCCAGAATTTTGCTATTCGGGTTAAAGATTCAAAATCAATCACATCATAGTTGCCAGCCACATATTGCTTGGCCCAAGTCGCGGCTTTTATGCGCCACTTACTGAATCTGGAAGCCCGCCCCATCATATAGTTAGCGAATAAAAGGCCTGCCAGGAAAGTTTTGGGAAAAGACTTCCCATAACCCAAGTCGTTCAGCTCCTGCTTATCCGAAAGTTCCTTTTCTTGTAACGAAGAACTTCCAGATGAGGTGGAGTTCGTGATCATCTGAATCACGGTATCTTGGGGAATCTCACTGTATTTTTGAGTTTCTTCTGAAAAAAAGCCAAAAATCACGTTCTGCGGAGATTCGGCGAGGAAATGTCTCGCTATTTCATGTTCGCATCGAATTATACCGACCGGAGGAGAAGATCGGTGACGCCAGCTTGTGCTGAGATCAACAAGGATAAGGCCTCGCGAAGGTAACGAAACGGCAGCCGGCGGGTTGGCTGACTCTGGTTTTGGCATGGCCGCTGTCATGGTGTCGACGCTGAGATTTTCGGGAGCAAGAGCGGGCCTCCTACTTGGAAAGCTTCGAAATTAAGCCAGAAACGCGCCTAATTACTTTTTGCACAATTGTCGACTCGAAAGCAGAGAGCTTCTGGTGGGCTAGAGTAATCTCTGCCTCTAGGATACCCTTGCGGTGCGCAAGAGAAGCAACCTCTGCCTCTAGGTTCCCCGTGCGGTGCGCAAGAGAAGCAACCTCTGGCTCTAGGCTCCCCGTGTGGTGCGCAAGAGAAGCAATCGCATCTCGAAATCCGTCAATTTCATTCTGCATCGACTGCGCTTGGTCGGTGAAGCTTGCGATCCGTTGGTGAAGCTGATCGGTGTGTGACGTCAGTTCCGCCCTGGCTGCGCTTAGACCGGCGATCTCGTCATCGGCCGAACCGAGCCATTGCCTAATCCGTCCGGTGTCGGCCGGATGCTGCTGTGATGTGCTTTGGACAAAGCCAGCAAGCGCTTCTGGGCCTTCCTTAGCACGCTTCCTTGCCAGGCAGGCATAATCGCGCGCCACCTCGAACATGAGGTGGACGCTGCGCTCGATCGGCCCCGCCTCGATCATCGGCGCGCCGTTAAGCCTCACGATCGCTGTCTCCTCAAAGCCGGCCTGCTCCACCAGGAATTCAAGCAGGGTCGGCGGCAGGGGACTTCTATGTGTCGGGTCCAAATGAAAAGTGTGCGTGCCAACCGAGACATTTTCGGGATTGGGCGTTTCCAGGATCAGTAGGCCGTCGCGGGTCAATACCCTCCGGCATTCATCGAGCAGCCCGATCAGATAATCTGTCGGCACGTGCTCGACCATATGGAAGGCCGAAATGACCGCCACACTGTCGTCCGGCCTGCCGACAAGATGTTCGAGCGCGTCCTGCAATTCTATTTTGAGGCCGTTGTCGGTGGCCTCCTGCGCCATGCGCGCATTCGTGTCCACGCCGGTGGCTTCCAGCCCGGCCTCTGCGAGTACCTCCAGCCATTCACCGCGCCCGCAGCCGAGATCGATCGCAAGGGTCGGTCCCTCAGCCTTTCGCGGCACCTGCGCCAGCAAGGGCTGGTAGATCTGAAGCCGCTCCTTGACGTGCTCTCTCGATCCGCGAAAGCGGTCCTCGAAGGCCTTGTACAGATCGTCGAAACTCTTCTTCATCGGACAATCTCGAACGCGTGCTCAAGGCGGCTTGTCCCGACAAAGAAGGGACGGTCCGAATTGACGACGTCGAAAACCTCGACGTTTTCTATCCAGTCGAAATTGCTGTCGATGTGGACGTCTCCCGTGTGCAGCGCGATCGACAGGCCGTATGAGCCTTGGCCCAGGGCGCAGGTAAGGCGCAGGCGGCACTCGATGTCGTCTCCTGCGGCGACATCGGAAAGCACCTGACCTGTGTGCCAAGTGTTTGTCCCCCAGACGGTGTGGCCGGTACGGTCCTTGAGCATGATACCAACAACAAGTTCCGGAATGTCTTGCTTCGCGATAATTCTCGCCCGGACCGTCATGGACCGCCCCGAGATCGCGGTCTTTATCGGGGCTCCGCTTTCGCTGTCAGTCAGCACCACGGATTCGACCGCAGCCGCCTTGTTCCCGCTGCGACTATAGAGCCATTCATCCCTTTGGCGCCGCTGCTCGATGGTCAGCTTGTCGTTTTCCTTGGCCGCTATCAGCGCATTGTAATAGTCGACCACCTCGTCGGGTGGCCCGTCCTTCAGAACATGGCCCTTGTCGAGCAGGATCACCCTGTCGCACAATGATCTCACATCGCCCATGCTGTGGGTGACGAGGATAATCGACGTGCCCGCGGCCTTGAAGCTGCGTATCCGATCGAAACTCTTGTGCTGGAAATAGCTGTCGCCGACCGAGAGCACCTCATCGACGATCAGCACCTCCGGACGTTCGGCGGTGGCAAGCGCAAAGGCCAGCCTCGCCTGCATGCCGCTGGAATAAGTCCGTAGCGGCTGGTCGAAGAATTCACCGATCTCGGCGAAGTCCTCGATTTGGGGCATAAGCTCTGCCAGGCGGGATTGCGAAAGTCCCATCAGGCCGCCGGCATGAAAGGCGTTCTGGCGGCCGGTAAACTCCGGATTGAAACCCAGCCCGAGCTCGAGAATGGCGCTGATGCGGCCTGCCACCTGCGCGGTGCCCTCGGTCGGCCGCACGGTGCCGGTGATCATCTTCAGAAGCGTGCTCTTGCCGGCGCCGTTCTGGCCGATCAGGCCAACTGCCTCTCCCGCCATCACGGAAAAGGAGACCCCCCTCACGGGCCAGAATTCCTCCATCGGCTTCACCGGCGCGCCAAACCAGCCGGCAAACCTTTCGAGGCTGCTTGCGTAGTTCGCATAGCATTTCGACAGATGACTAACGGAAAGCACGGTCATGTCTACAGCACGTCGATCAGTTCGGGGCTCGCGCGCCGGAAGAAGACAATCGCGAAAGCCATGCTCACCAGTCCCAACGCAGCAGGCATGGCCAGGCTTTCCGCACTCGGCCAGCGGTCGAACAGCAAGGCGTCTTGGTATAGCGCCGTCAGCGGCGCGAGTGGATTCAGGTTGAGCAGGAAAGCGTATTGTTCCGGCAGCACGTTCGCCGGGTAGACAATCGGCGTCAGCCAATACCAGAGCTGCAGCACGATCAACATGACCTGAGCAACGTCGCGAACGAACACATTGACGACACCGAGGATGACGCCGAGACCGAATCCGATGGCTGCGATCAGAACAATCCCGATCGGCAGCAGGATCAATGCACGACCCGGCATGTGTCCCAGGAAAATAAAGATGACGAAGATGGCAACCAGCAGCAGCAGGTGATTAATCAGCGCCGTGCCTCCCACGATGATCGGCAGGCACAGTCGCGGAAATGCGATCTTCTTCATCACCGGCGCCTGTTCGATAAAGACGGTCATGCTGCGCGTCAGTATCTCATTGAACAACGACCAGGCGGCCATGCCGGACAGGAGGTAGATCGGATACGCCGCCGGGATGTCCGTGTCCGGAAGCCGTGCCTTGAGAACCTCCGAAAGCACGATCGAGAAGATGAGCGCCTGCGCCAGCGGATGGAGGAGGAACCAAAGGCCACCCAGGCGCGAGCGCACGAAACGCCCTTTCAGATCGCCCCTGATGGAGGAAAGGATGAAATGGCGATATTGCCACAGGCTTCGGAACATAGGTTGACCTTTTGCACGCGGTCGTCAGCGGAGGCTAGACATCCGACGCCAATACCCCAAAACATCGGCTAATGTTTGCTCAAACGGCACCAGAGGCACCCAGTTCAGCCTTTCGCGTGCCCTTGATGCATCACCATAAGCAGCGGGGATCTCGTTCGGTCGGAGCTTTGCCGGGTCTTCGCGCACGTCGATGGCCATGCCCGACTGTGCAATGAGCGCGTCGAGGATGTCCCGAATTCTGCGGGGTCGCCCGGACGCGATGTTATAGACGCAGTCAGGGCCGGTCTCGAGGTCCTGAACCGCGGCGGTCGCGTAGGCGCGCACGACATCACGAACGTCGAGGAAATCGCGCTCGGCTTCGAGATTTCCGACATGAATGACAGGATCGCGCTTGCCCGACATGATTTCGGCGACCTGGCGCGCGAAATCGGAAACCACATAGGTGTCGGACTGGCCAGGTCCGGTGTGATTGAACGGGCGAAAGCGGATGGCGCGCAGGCCGTCATAGGACATCTGGCCGATCATCAGGTCTGCTGCCGCCTTGGTGGCGCCGTAGACGTTAACCGGCCGGAGCGGTGCGTTTTCCGTCAGAGGACCAGCCGCGTCCTGGAAAGAAGCTCCATAGGCTTCGGAGCTGCCCACATAAACGAACCGGGCCTCCGGAGCATGGCGCATCACGGATTCGGCCAGATTCATCGTTCCCGTCACATTTACGTCCCAGGCATGCCGCGGCGCATTGCGCGCATCGGAAGGAGCAGCGACCGCGGCCAGATGAACAAGCGCGGTGGGCTGTATTTCGCGAATGGCATCATCGATCGTCTCCCGGTCCCGCAAATCGATCGGGTTTCGCCGCCCTTCGCCTTGACCAAGCTCGAACACCTTGCAGCCAGCGTGCTCCCGCTCCAGCAACTGCAGCAGCGCCGTTCCGACAAACCCGCTGGCGCCTGTTACAAGGATGCGATGCGTCAACATACCGACCATGTTGGCAAAAATGACTTTCCGATCACCCGCGGCTCGGCGGATTGGAATGGCGTTCCAGATCCGCGTCCACCATCTCGCAGATCATCTCTTCCAGCGAGATTGTGACTTCCCAGCCTAGCTTTTGCTTGGCCTTGGCCGGATTGCCGAGCAGCACTTCGACTTCCGCCGGCCGGAACAGGTCGGGATCGATGACAAGATAGTCATCCATCTTCAGGCCCACGTGCTCAAACGCGATCCGGCACATGTCGCGCACGGTCGTCGTCCTGCCTGTGGCGACGACGTAATCGTCGGGTTTGTCCTGTTGCAGCATCAGCCACATGGCGCGGACATAGTCCTTCGAATGGCCCCAGTCGCGCTTGGCGTCGATATTGCCGAGCCGCAATTCCTTGGCCATGCCTTTCTTGATCCGCGCCACCGCGTCCGTCACCTTGCGGGTCACGAATTCGATGCCGCGCAGTGGCGATTCGTGGTTGAACAGGATGCCGCTCGAGGCGTGGATGCCGAAGCTTTCGCGATAATTGACGGTGATCCAGTGGCCATAGAGCTTGGCGACCGCGTAAGGGGAGCGGGGGTAGAAGGGCGTAGCCTCCGACTGCATCGGCTCCTGGATAAGACCGTACATCTCCGACGACGAGGCCTGGTAGAAGCGCGCTTCGGGAATTTCGAGGCGTAGCGCTTCCAGCACATTGGTGACGCCCATGCCGGTGACGTTGCCCGTCAGGATCGGCTGCTGCCAGGACGATTTGACGAAGGATTGAGCGGCGAGGTTGTAGACTTCGTCCGGCCTTACGTCGCGCATGGTTCGCGCCAGGCCGGACAGGTCCGTCAGGTTCCCGTCGACGATTCTGACATCCTTCTCGATGCCGAGCCATTTCAGGCGCGTCGTGTTGACGTCGGCCGTGCTCGAGCGCCGTGCAAGTCCGTGGACCTCGTAACCCTTGGCAAGCAAAAGCTCCGCCAGGTAGGCGCCGTCTTGCCCGGTAATGCCGGTTATCAATGCTGTCTTTGTCATCAATGCTCTCGATACTATTGTTCCGCTCCGGCTCCGCGAGCCGATGAATCGTCAGGCCCGGCCATAAACGTCATCGAACCGCACGATGTCGTCTTCGCCGAGATATTCCCCGCTTTGC
>NZ_RZTO01000129.1:0-10565 GCF_003997225.1 Mesorhizobium sp. M2C.T.Ca.TU.002.02.1.1 | reverse complement strand
GCATAGGCCTCGGAGTGGGCATAACGCCGCGACGGCAAAAGGGCGAAATCGCCGCCGCCGGCAAGCGTCTCGAGCGAAAGGGCGAACAGGCCGTCCTCGGCAAGCATGCCGGCAACGGCGCCGACGATTCGGTCGAGGGCGCCGAGATAGATGAACACGTCGGCCGCGACGACGAGGTCGGCGCTGTCGCCGGTGTGGGAGAAATTCTGGAGATCGACCTTGGCCAGCCGGTCGTAGATGCCCTTGGCCTTCGCCTTCCTGAGCATGCCGGCCGATATGTCATAGCCCTCCAGCCGGTCGACGAAAGGGCGCAGCCTTTCACCCAGCAGGCCGGTGCCGCAGCCGAGGTCGAGAGCCAGACGGAACCGGCCGGGCCTTGCCTTGCTTATGGCGCGCCAGAGGAAATCCGGCAGCCCATAGCCGAGCTTCCCAACAAGCGAGTCCTCGAAACTGTCGGCATAGTGATCGAACAAGGTCTCGACAAAGGCGCTGGGCGGAGCTGCGGCCGCCGGCGCCTTGCCGATCAGCTCGAGCTTCAGCGCAGCGCCGAGACGGTCCGCGGTGTCGAGCTTCAGCGCCATCACCCAGGCCTGCGCGGCCTGGTCGAGCCGGCCCGCCGCCTCCTGCATCTCGCCGAGGCGAAACCAGCCAGCGGCCCATCGCGGCGCCAGCTCCAGCGCGCCAAGCAGAAGTTCCGCCGCCTGCGCGGGCTCGCCCGACGCGAGCAGCATCTCGGCGAAATCGGCGCGGCGGTCCGCGTTCAAATCGCCCGACGAGGCCTGGAGCGGTTTCATTCGTGAAGGATCCCACCGGCGCGGCGAGCCGGCGAAGGGTTCCATAGCATGATCCCGAACCGAAGGTCAGCGAAACAAAAAGTGGGAACCGGTTTTCGGAGAGAGATCATGCTCCAACAAAGAGTTGGATCGTGATGGCGCGCCATCCCGATCCAAGACGAGTCAGCAGTCTCTTGCAACGGACTTCCCGCGGCAAATTTAGTCACTATGTTCAAAGCCATGCGCGCCAGCGACCTGCTCAAATCCCGGCCGGAGGGCCTCTACTGCCCGCCCGGCGATTTCTTCATCGATCCGGTGCGGTCCGTCGAGCGGGCGTTGATCACACACGGCCATTCCGACCATGCGCGCTCCGGCCATGGCTCGGTGCTGGCGACGCAAGAGACGCTCGACATCATGGGGCTGCGTTATGGCGAGGATTTCGCCGGAACGACGCAGGCCGCAACCCCTGGTGAAAGACTCGACATCAACGGCGTCGCCGTCACCTTTCATCCGGCCGGGCATGTGCTGGGCTCGGCGCAGATCTGCGTCGAACACAAAGGCATGCGCATCGTCGCCTCCGGCGACTACAAGCGCCAGAAAGACGCCACCTGCCTGCCGTTCGAGCCTATCCGGTGCGATGTCTTCATCACCGAAGCGACCTTTGGCCTGCCGGTGTTCCGCCATCCGCCGGACCGCGACGAGATCGCGCGCGTGCTCAAATCGGCAGCGCAATTTCCCGAACGCTCGCATCTGATCGGCGCCTATGCGCTGGGCAAGGCGCAGCGCGTGATGCGGCTGCTGCGCGACGCCGGCTACGACAGGCCGATCTATATCCATGGCGCGCTGGCGAAGCTCAGCGACTATTATCAAAGCCAGGGCATCGATCTCGGCCATCTCGAGCCGGCGACGGTTGAAAGCGGCGGCAAGGCCGATTTCGCCGGCGCCATCGTCGTCGGGCCGCCGTCGGCCTTTGCCGACCGCTGGGCGCGGCGTTTTCCCGATCCGATCTCCTGCTTCGCCTCGGGCTGGATGCGCATCCGCCAGCGCGCCAAGCAGGGCGGCGTCGAGCTGCCGCTGATCATTTCCGACCATGCCGACTGGGATGAGCTGATCATCACGATCAAGGAAACCGGCGCGGAGGAAATCTGGGTCACGCATGGCCGCGAGGAAGCGCTGGTGCGCTGGTGCGAGCTGGAGGGCATCGCGGCGAGGCCGCTGCATCTCGTGGGGTACGAGGACGAGAGCGATTGAATGGCGATTCTTGATGCGGGAATCGCCAACGCCGCGATCCTTCACACCCCCCTCTGGCCTGCCGGCCATCTCCCCCGCAAGGGGGGAGATCAGATGTCGCGCCGGCTTTCGCCAATCTCCAACGGTGCGGAAAATGCGACGGCACCGAAGCTGCCAATCTCCCCCCTTGCGGGGGAGATGTCCGGCAGGACAGAGGGGGGTGCCTCGGGCCGGCTTTCGTCATTGGCGTGTCGCGCATGAACCGCTTCGCCGAGCTCCTCGACCGTCTCGTGCTGACGCCGTCGCGCAACGGCAAGCTGACGCTGCTGACCGATTATTTCCGCAGCGTCGAGGACCCCGATCGCGGGCTGGCGCTGGCGGCGATCACGGGCGATCTCAACATCGCCGCGGTGAAGCCGGCGATGCTGCGGGCGCTGGTGGTCGAGCGCATGGACCCGGTGCTGTTCGGTTATTCCTATGACTATGTCGGCGACCTCGCCGAGACCGTGTCGCTGGTCTGGCCGCAACCGCAAGGGCACATCCCCAATCATGTGCCGACGCTTGCCGAGGTGGTCGGCAGGCTGCAGGCGGCAAGCCGCTCGGACGGGCCCAAAGTGCTGGCGCGGCTGCTCGACGACGCCAATATCTCGGCGCGCTTCACCATCATCAAGCTGGTCACCGGGGGGCTGCGCATCGGCGTGTCGGCACGGCTCGCCAAGCAGGCGCTGGCCGACCTCGGCAAGGTCGACGTCGCCGAGATCGAGGAACTCTGGCACGGCCTGACGCCGCCTTACACCGCGCTGTTCGCCTGGCTGGAGGGCCGGGCGGAAAAGCCGAAGAGCGCGGCGCTCGCGTTGTTCCGGCCGGTGATGCTTTCCAATGCCGTCGATGACAACGACCTCGAAAAGCTCAACCCGGCCGATTATGCGGCGGAATGGAAGTGGGACGGCATCCGCGTGCAGGCGGTGTGCGAAGGCGGCGTCCGCAGGCTCTATTCGCGCACCGGCGACGACGTGTCCGGCGCCTTCCCGGACCTTGCCGCCGCCATGAATTTCGAAGCGACGCTGGACGGCGAGCTCCTGGTGGGCGACCCGCGCGAGGCGACCGGAACCTTTTCCGACCTGCAGCAGCGGTTGAACCGCAAGAGCGTGTCGCCAAGGATCCAGCAGCAATATCCGGCGTTCATGCGCTGCTACGACGCGCTGCAGATCGACGGCGAGGATTTGCGCGCGCTGCCCTTCGCCGAGCGCCGCAAGCGGCTCGAAGCCTTCGTCGGGACGCTCGATCCCAGCCGCTTCGACCTCTCGCCGCTGGTCGCGTTCGCCGACTGGGAGACGCTGGAGCGGCTACGCCAGGCGCCCCCGCATCCGATCATCGAAGGCGTGATGCTGAAGCGCTGGGACTCGCCCTACCTCGCCGGCCGGCCGAAAGGGCCCTGGTTCAAATGGAAGCGCGATCCGCACACCATCGATGCGGTGCTGATGTATGCGCAGCGCGGCCACGGCAAGCGCTCCAGCTTCTATTCCGATTACACATTTGGCGTCTGGTCCGGTCCGGAGGGCTCGGAAGAGCTGGTCCCCGTGGGCAAGGCCTATTTCGGCTTCACCGACGAGGAACTGAGAGAGATCGACAAATATGTGCGCGACAACACGATCGAGCGTTTCGGGCCTGTACGCTCGGTGCGCGCCGACCGCAGGAACGGGCTGGTGCTGGAGGTGGCGTTCGAAGGCCTCAACCGCTCGACCCGCCACAAATCGGGCGTGGCGATGCGCTTCCCCCGCATCTCACGGCTGCGCTGGGACAAGCCGGCCGCGGAAGCCGACCGCATCGAGACGCTGCAGGCGCTGCTGGATGGCTAAGAGCTAAAAATCCGACGTCGGCGCTGTCACCCCGCCCGCGCCTGCGGCGACAGGTAAAAGCGCGATCACTGCGCGACCGAAACGCGGATCTCGTAAATATCGACCGACTTGCCCTTCTGGTCGAAGTCGGAATTGACGGCGATAGTGCCGGCCGCGCCGGGGTGCTTGTCGGGGAACTGCACGTCGAACAGATATTCGTTGCGCTCGTGGCCGACCGCATAGCGCTTGCGGCCGCAATCGCCGAAATCGCCGAAATTGCAGTCGACCGAGATCTGCGTCTCCTTGCCCTCTTCCGAGCGGGCGACGATGTCGAACATGGCATGCTTGCCGGCAAGCTTCTCCAGCACGCCCTGGCCGACATCGAAGGCGATGGCCGAACCGGACGCGCCCGAGCGGATGCGCAGGAACTGGCCGGTATCGTCCTTCATCACCTCGGCGGCGGCATCGGAAGGCGCGCTGACATGGGTCGGATCGGCGGGCGAAAAGACGTTGATCCAGTTCTTCGACTGGTCCGCCTCGCCCGGCTTCTGCGGCGAGCCGGGCTCGGCCGGCTGCGAGGAGTCCTCGTCGTCCAGCGTCGGCGTCGGTTCCGGCGGGCCGGTGTCGAGCTCGGCCGCCGTCTTGAAGACCCCGTTCTGCTTGGCGAAATAGAGGCCGATGCCGGCGGCCGCGAGCAGCGTCGCCACAACGAAGATCGCGGTGAGCGGCAGGCGCCGGCCCCTGATCCGCCGCTCGTCGCGGTCGGGCGCGACCTGGGCGCCGTTGCCGACGGGAGCGCCCGGCGAATCATCAAGCGTGGGCGCATCCGGAAGCGCCGTCTCGTCCGGCATGATGTCGGGCACACGTGGCAGCACGCGCGAGCGCGGCTGATCCGAAGCATCGGGCTGCACCGGGCCATCGACGGTGATCGAGGGCGAGGGTGCTGATTGCGACGGCGGCCGTGGCGCGTCGACCGACGGCGCGGCCGAGACGGCCGGCGCTTCGACGCGGGGGTCCGGCGAGCGATTGCCGGCCGGCACGACGTTTTCCGGCGGCAGCGTCACGTCGGGAACGGCCGGCAGGAACTCCGATTCGATCTCGGTGATCTTGGCCTGTACCGCCTTGCGGCGGCCGATGGCGGCCTCGACCGTGACGTTCGGATTGGCCTGGAGGACGCGGTCGAGCGCGGCAAAGGCCGATCGATAGACCTTCTCGCGGAACGCCCGGTCCTCGGCATTGCCTTTCTCGAAGGCATTGCGGATCGCTTTCTCGATGGGGTCCAAGCGAGCTCCCTCTGCGCGTTCGCTCCCGGTTGTCTGATCGTTAGCCGCGGACGACCAATCGATCAACGGCGAGCGGCTGCCTTGCCGGCCAAAGTCATTTCGGCATTTTTTGTTGAAGAATCAACATTTTTCGTCACCGCCGACACGGCCGCGCCGGCCGGCGGGGCGCGAAGGACAGCCGGCCCGCACGCCGCCGCAGGCCGCGCCTCACCCCGTCGCGCGGTAACCGTAGATCGGAATTGCCGCCGGCGAGGCCGGAATTCACCGTTGCCCATCTTGAATTAGCGAGCGGTTGAGTCTATCACGCAGCCCATTCTGGAAGCCTGATGCTTCCCGGGCCGCTTTAGCTCAGTTGGTAGAGCACATCATTCGTAATGATGGGGTCGCGTGTTCGAGTCACGCAAGCGGCACCAAATTTCTCCACGAGAACCAAGCCGTTACCGGAGGCCGAGCCTTGAGCGGTCTGCCCGTGAACCATAGGCAATGGGGTCAGGTGACAAAAGATCACCGGCGAAGGCAATCTGCCCCAACGGAATAAGGGGCTATATCTTTGGTTCTTTCAGACCAATGCGCCCGGCAGGATGGACCTCGGTCGATTGTGGCCTAGCGGGCAAATCAGACAGTCTCGCGATCGCGCCGGCCGGTAACCCCAAGCCCCCCGCCCATCGGTCGGCGCATGCCCGGCTTGCGGACCTCAAAAGCCTACCCACAAGAAGCGAGCCGGGCTTCCATCCGCGTGCCCGTGCCGAGACGCAAATTGTCGGAAATGCAATGAGGCGTTGGACGGTCTATCACGTCGATTTCGAGGCAGGAGCCAACAGCCCGCTTCTGACTGAAATCGGAAGCGTCGAGGCGGACAATCTTTTGGCGGCGGTGATGAAGGCCCAGGCATTGTGGCCCGATGAAATGTCCATGACCGTCCGCCCGGCTAGAGAAGACAGCCAATCGGCGCAGCCGGCCGCTCCCCCGCGCGACACCGATTGAACCGAAGGAGCGATCGGCCGCTCGTTTCGGCGCCAAAGCCTCGGCATGATCCGGGCCACGGCTTCCCGTCCTGCACCACTTAACATGCGCATCTCGGCCATTGTCGGGAATCGATGTTGGTGGGAAACTCCCTTTGTCAGCATGGGAGGTCGAAATGCCCAATAGTTTCAAGACCGGAGACGTCGTCAGGCTGAAATCCGGAGGCCCGGAAATGACAATCAGCGACGGCGCGGCTTCCGGCATGTATCTGTGCCACTGGTTCAACCGCGAAGGCGACGTCTGGACCCCGCAGCATGCAGGCTTCAAGCCGGACCAGCTGGTGGTCGTCGACCAGCCGAGATAGTCGTCGCCTGCTGCCCTGAAAATCCTCCGGTTCGGCCATGCCGGATTCGGGGGATCTCTGTCCGGTCGAAAAAGGACCGACGGATTTTGCTCGTCGCCGCGTTCAATGGCTGAAGCGTGGCCGCCAATGGCCGCGCCCAACCGGAGACGAGAGCATGATCCGCCCCACCCTGTTCGCCGTTGCCCTTGGCTTGCAGACCGCTGTCGCGGTCGCCCAGACGACGCCCCCTGCCCCCGCCCAGACGACGCCGGACAGCTCGACCGCCGCCAAGGCTGACCAAACCAAATCGGGCCTGACGCTGGAAAAATTCGAGGCGCGCCGGGAAAAGGCGTTCATGCGGGCCGACACCGACAATGACGGCAAGGTCAGCCTCGCCGAATGGACCGCTTTCCAGACCGCGCGCAAGGCCAAGGGCGATCCGGCCAAATCCTTCGCGCGCATGGATGCCAACAAGGATGGCTTCGTCGACAAGGGCGAGCTCGACGCGCTGCTGGCCAAGCGCTTCGCCAGGCTCGACAAGAATGGCGACGGCGTGCTTGGCGCTGACGAGAGGCCGGGCCACAAATCCGCTCCCAAGCAGGAGCAATGACCAAGAGGTTATGCCGCACAATGACAGTCGCGAGCGCCCCGATTGATGGGCGCCGATCCGGACGAGGAACTGGTACGCCGCATCGGCGCCGGCGACGCGGCGGCCGTGCAGGCAATGGTGGCGCGCAAGCTGCCGCGCATCCTGGCCCTGGCCACAAGGATGCTCGGCGACGCGGCGGAGGCCGAGGACGTCGCCCAGGAGACTTTCGTGCGCATCTGGCGCCACGCCTCGGGCTGGCGCCAGGGGCAAGCGCGCTTCGACACCTGGATCCACCGAGTGGCGCTCAACCTCTGCTACGACCGGCTGCGGCGCCGGCGCGAATGGACGACGGACGAGCTGCCGGAGGTGGCCGATGACGCACCGCTTCCCGATGCGATGCCTGGCGACGAAGAGCGCAGGGTCAGCCAGGCCTTGCTGCGCATCGCGCCGCGCCAGCGCGAGGCGATCGTGCTGGTGTATTATCAGGAGTTGTCCAACATCGAGGCCGCCGGCGCCATGCAGGTCAGCGTCGATGCGCTGGAAAGCCTGCTCGCGCGGGGTCGCCGCTCGTTGCAGGCCATGCTCGTTGGAGACGATGGCAATGACTGAGACGGCAAGGGCATTGCCGGCTTCGCGGGCAAGGACGTGGGGGGCCACGTCAAAACGGCGGAAGGGGGAACGAGATGGCTGAGAAAACCACGAACGGGCCGATGGATGCCGGGCGCTTCGCCGCGCTGGCGGATGCCTATGGAAGCGCCTTGCACCGCTGGCCGCCGGCCGAACAGGCCGCCGCCATGCTGTTTGCCGGGACCGACGAGGGCCGCGCCATCCTGCGGCGCGCCGGCAGGCTCGACGCCATGCTCGACCGGCATCGCGTCGAGGCACCCAGCCCGACGCTGTATCACGCGATCGTCGCCCGCGCCGCGACCGAGGTCAGGCAGGAGCGCCGCCGCCGGTTCTGGTGGCTGGGCTTCGGGCTTGCGGGCGTCGGGCTCGCCGGCGCCGTAGCCGGACTGGCGCTGGTGACCGTCGTTGCCCCGGATATCCAACCCGATCATTATGTGATGGACGCCAATGCGACATCCTTCGGCGACGCCGGACCCGATGCCGACCAGGCCGAGGAGGATCTATGAACCCCCGTCTCGTCGCGGCATCCCTGGTGCTCAATGTCTTTTTGATCGGCGCGGTGGCCGGCGGCGCCGGCTGGATGATCGGCAAATCCAATCCGGGCCTTTCGCTGGAATCGGCGGGCGGCCGGCTGCCTGCCGCCGACCGCAAGATCTTCCGCCAGGCGCTGCGCGAGGTGCGCCGCGAGTCCCGCGACGTGATCCTCGACGGGCAGGCCGCGCGGCGCGAGGCGGCGAACCTGCTGCAGCAGCCGACCCTTGACAGCAACGCGCTTGCCGCGGCGCTCGAGCGGGCGCGCAATGCCGATGTCACCGTCCGCACGCGGCTCGAGCAACGCATCATCGAGTTCGCGGCATCGGGATCGCCAGAGGACCGGAAGCTGCTGGCGGACGCCCTGCTGCGGCGCGCCGGCCGGCAGCCGCCGCCTGCAAAAAAATCGCCATAGCCGGCGACGGAAAGAGCGGGCGCGCTCCGTTCAAGGGAAAGAGGGACAGACCTGTGACCGCCTTTGGCGGCGGGCAGGTTCTCTTCAACCTCGGAACTTTCGGGAGTATCCCATGAACAGTCTGACGAAATATTCGCTCGCGGCCGCGCTCGCCATCGGCGGAACGGCCGCCGCAAGCGCCGCCTCGGCGATGCCGATCGCACCGGTCGCGCCACCCGCAATGATAGAGCACGCCGCCTGGGGTTGCGGTCCGGGCTGGCATCCCAACCGCTGGGGCCGCTGCGTGCCCAACCGCCGCGTGATCTATCCCGGCTATTATTACTGGGGCGGACCGCGCGTCTATATCGGCCCGGTCTGGCATCCTCACCATCGCTGGCACCACTGGCGCCGCTGGTGATGATCCGCTCATGGCGCCGGTGCTGCGGCCGGCGTCGTGAGCGCTCTTGCGCTCATGGAACATGTCGACCGACACGATTTGCGTCGGCTTCGGACGGAGGCTTCGTTGGCCGCATCCGTTTCAAACTCCGCCTCGCCGGATCCGGCCCTGGTCGCGCTCAACCGCTTCGGCCTCGGCGCAAAACCCGGTTATGATCTCGGCAAGATCGCCGCCGATCCCCGCGGCTATCTCAAGGCCGAGCTCAAGCAGCAGGACATCGCACTCGTTTCCCCCGACGACCCGCGGAATGCCGGGCTGCTCGACAGCACGGCGGCGATCCAGGCCAGCATGGCGGCAGCCATGGAGCGCAAGGCGGCACGCGATGAGAAGGCATCGGCCGCCATGCAGCCGATGGCAGCGGATGATCCAGCCGGCCCGGTCGTTACAAAGGCCAAACCCGCGGTGCCACGTGTCGAGGCCGATATCTATCGCGACGAAGCGCAGGCCCGTTTCGACAAGGCGCTCGCCGCGACGCCCGGTTTCGTGGAACGGCTTGTCGGCTTCTGGTCGAACCATTTCTGCGTCTCCGTCGCCAAGGCGCCGGTCGTGCGGGCCTGCGCCGGCGCCTTCGAGCGCGAGGCGATCCGGCCCTTCGTGCTCGGCCGCTTCGCCGACATGCTTTTGGCCGTCGAGCACCACCCGGCCATGCTGTTCTATCTCGACAACCAGCAGTCCATCGGCCCCGATTCCCGCGCCGGCAAGCGGCGCGGCCGCGGCCTCAACGAGAACCTCGCCCGCGAGATCCTGGAGCTGCACACGCTCGGCGTCGGCAGCGGCTATGCCCAGGCCGACGTCACCAGCTTCGCCGGCATGCTGACCGGCTGGACGATGGCTGGACGCGAGGGGCGGCTGGGAGAGCCGGGGACCTTCGTCTTCAACGCCAATGCGCACCAGCCGGGCCAGGCGGTGCTGCTCGGCAAGACCTATCCCGACGGCGGCATGGGTCAGGCGGAGGCCGCGCTCAACGATATTGCCCGCCACCCGGCCACGGCACAGCACATCGCCAGCAAGCTTGCCCGCCATTTCATCGCGGACGATCCGCCGCCGGCGGCGGTCGCCCGTCTGGCCACGGTCTTCAGCAGGACCGACGGCGACCTGCGCTCGATCGCGTCGACGCTGATCGACATGCCTGAAGCCTGGTCGACGCCGCTCACCAAGCTGCGCTCGCCATTGGACTATGTCGTGGCGCTGCGGCGGGCGGTCGGCGCCACTGCCGGCAACGAACCGCAACGGTCGCTTCGCTGGCTGAACGTGCTCGGCGAGCCGCTGTGGCAGCCGCCAGGGCCGAACGGCTTCTCCGACCGGACGGACGCATGGACCTCCGCCGAGGGTCTGAAGACGCGGCTGGACATCGCCTGGCAGGCCGCGAAGCAGGCGGACGACATCGGCGATCCCGACGAGACGCTGGCGTCGCTGGTCGGCACGTCCGTCTCGGCCGAGACACGGCAGGCGATTGCGCGCGCCGAGTCCAAACAGCAAGGCCTGGCGCTGCTGTTGATGGCGCCGGAATTCCAGCGACGGTGAACCTGGAGCAATT
>NZ_RZTO01001299.1:0-1014 GCF_003997225.1 Mesorhizobium sp. M2C.T.Ca.TU.002.02.1.1 | reverse complement strand
ACGACGACGAGGCGCTTGATCTTGCCCTTTTTGTAGGCGGCAAGGAAGCGGTGGTAGTCCTTGAAGACGACACAGCCATTGGATTCGGCGCGGCCGCCGCGCAGCATGTAGGTGTGCGCGAGCAGGCCGTCGCGGCCGTATTTGTTCCGGCCGCTGGTTGGCGTCAGCCGGATCGCCTCGACGCCGTGGAAGCGCGATTCACGGATCGACAGATTGTAGGTGTCGGGCGGCGTCGGACCGACATTCTTGCGGTCGACGAAGCGCGGCTGGTCGACCATCGAACCCAGTCCCGAATGCGCCTCCAGCTTCGAGCCGTCGGGCATGTAGACGGTTCTCGCCGAGATATCGTAGACGGCGACGCCATTGCCCGTGGAGGGACCGTTGAAAAGGTTGCGGAACGCGTTGCCAAGGCCGCCGCTTTCCGGTGTGTCGGGCTTGGCATAGGCGAGCATCTCGGATGCCTGCGCCTTGCGCCTGCCGGGTTTGGCGTTGGCCACGAGCGGCTTTGAGCCCGCCACGCCCGGCAGAGTCTGGTCGCCGCTTCTCGGCGAGGCCGCCGTCGGCCAGCCTTGCGCGGTGTCGGCGGCCGTTGGCTGCGGCTTGGCCCTGGCGGCCTGCGGCTTAGCGGTCTCGGGTTTCTGCGGCTTGGCCGCGTTCTGTTCGGGCGCCTCGGTGGCGCGCTCGAGCGTGGTGCGCGGGCGAAGGCCGGGCACAGCAATCGTGTCGGGCAGACCGTCCTGCGGCGGCAGCGAGGCGACCTGGAACTCTCCACCCTGGCCATTGTCCGGCTTGCCGGCGACAGTGGGCGCGTCGCTGTTTTGCAGCGCGACGGCGGTCGGAACGTCGGCCGTCTCCTCCGGCGATATGTTGGCGAGCGCAAGCGCCAACTCGGAAGCGCCGGCGATTTCGGCCGGCTGCGAGCCGAACCGCGCTTCCGCCGGGGCGCCAGGCAGCGCGCCGCCGAAGCGGGTCGCCGAGGGCAGGCTGGCGAGCAGGAACGGCGCCTTCTCGGCG
>NZ_RZTO01001298.1:0-1014 GCF_003997225.1 Mesorhizobium sp. M2C.T.Ca.TU.002.02.1.1 | reverse complement strand
GCATCAGCGCCATGAACACCAGGATCAGCACCGGCCGCACCAGATAGGTGGGCGACAACGCCAGCAGCGCCCAGGAATTGGCGCGCGCCAACCCTTGCAGTAGATCGCCGAGCGCGATCATCGGCAGGCAGATTACGCCGAGGATGAAGGGGATGACGTAGTAGTTCTCGATCCAGTCGGAGGCGAGCCAGACGCCAAGCGCGCCCAGCCCCGCGACCAGCGTCGAGGCGACGAGCACGAAGAGGCGGCTTGCCTGCACGATGCCGCGCAGCTCGGCCAGCATGCCGCGCTCGCGATACTCGGGGATGAAGCGGATGACGGAGGTGTGGAAGCCGAGGCAGGCGAGATTGCCGACGATGACCATCGTCACCCAGACCAGCACCGAGATGCCGTATTCGAACGATCCCATCCAGCGCGCCATCAGCACCTGGCTGACAAAGGCGATCAAGGCGCTGACGATGCGGATGGAAAAGGCGATGAGCGACATGCGCCCGGCTTCGCCGCGCTCGTCGGCGGTGAGCAGCACGGCATCGATGCGGCCAAGCAGCGGCCGCATGCGCAGCGCCCAGCGCTGCGGCAGGAACCGCCCGGCAGTCGTCGCCGCGGAAAAGCGCACCCCGAATACTCTCCGTTTTCCGCCTCTTTCCAAGGTTTCGGTCTACCCGAAACACCTTAAGAAACGGTTGGGTGGGATGCTTCCTTCTCCCCGTCACTATACGGGGAGAGGATGCCGGCAGGCAGATGAGGGGCGGAGCCGGCCTTGGAAATTTGGGATGAACCGCGTGTCGAAGAGGTTCCTTGCGGGAGGGTTCCTAAACACAGTGATCATCCTCTGTCAGACTACGAGCGGCGGCCAATCGCAATCGCCGGCGCCGCCCCTCATCCGGCCCTTCGGGCCACCTTCTCCCCGTGAAACGGGGAGAAGGAAAAGGTGTTCACATCCCCTTCATCGCGTCGCAGGACACATTCGGGTTCATGTCGGCGAAGGCGCCGGTCGGGTTCTGCTTCCAGGCC
>NZ_RZTO01001297.1:0-1015 GCF_003997225.1 Mesorhizobium sp. M2C.T.Ca.TU.002.02.1.1 | reverse complement strand
ACTAGACAGAGGGGAATCTTATTTCAACCATTGCCTGCTTGACGCAAAGTGAGCGTCATCACGCTAAAACAGCGAAAACTAAAGCTTAGAGCTTGTCTTCAACTTGGCACACCTGCCGGTTGTTCGACGCGTTTTCTGTTTTTGCAGGCAGGTTTTGGCATTCTCCGCATCATGCTGAAAAACCGAAAATTCCCTGCTTCGTGGTGTCGTTTCCGGGCTGACGCCACGGGCACATCGGCAATCGAATTCGCCATGCTTGCGCCGATCTTCATCCTGCTTCTGCTCGGCATGGTTGCATACGGAATCTATTTTGGCGCCAGCCACTCCGTGCAGCAGATCGCCGCCGACGCGGCGCGCACGGCGATTGCCGGCCTGAACCAGACCGAGCGACAGGCGCTGGTCACCGATTTCATCGCACACGACGTCTCGGGCTATCCCTTCGTCGATCCCAACAAGCTGACCGTCAACGCGCAAGACAGTGTCGCCGACGGCAGCCAGTTCGTGGTTTCGGTCACCTACGATGCACGCAACCTGCCGATCTGGAACCTGTTCAAGACGCTGCCGCTGCCGGGCACGACGATCCAGCGCCAGTCGACGATCCGTGTCGGAGGCATATGATGCCCGTCAAGGGGGGATTGATGGCGGCGACGCGTAGGCTCGTCGCCGACCGTAGCGCGAATTTCGCCGTCATGACGGCGCTATGCACGCCGGTGGCGCTGGCGCTGACCGCCTTCGCGATCGACGAAGGCTCGCTCTACAACGAGCGCCGGGCCGCGCAGTCGATCGTCGACCTTGCCGCCATCACCGCGGCCTCGAACATCACCAATGCCCAGCAGGCGGTGCTGACGACGCTCGCCGACAACGGCATCACCTCGGTCGCCGTACAGCAACAAGGCACCACCGTGGCGCCGACCGCCACCAAGGCTGTCGTCCAGATCGTGCCGGGGCGCTACACGGGCGTCAGCACCATTGCCGCCGGCAGCCGGTTCGAGGCGGGCAAGCTGCCCTACAATGC
>NZ_RZTO01001296.1:0-1020 GCF_003997225.1 Mesorhizobium sp. M2C.T.Ca.TU.002.02.1.1 | reverse complement strand
AGCCTTGGTAGCCCGAATAGACGCCCTGCCGCCCGGTCGGGTTGAACTCGGCATCCTTGACGTGGAAGGCCTTGATCCGCTCGTGATAGATGTCGATGAACTCGAGATAGTCGAGCTGCTGCAGCAGGAAATGCGACGGGTCGTAATTGATGTTGCAGCGCTTGTGGCCGCCGACCGCGTCGAGGAACATCTCGAAGGTCGCGCCGTCGAACACATCCTCCGAAGGATGGATCTCGTAGCCGACATCGACGCCATTGTCCTCGTAGACATCGAGGATCGGCTTCCAGCGCTTGCCGAGCTCGTCGAAGGCTTCCTCGATCAGTCCGGCCGGTCGCTGCGGGAAGGGATAGAGGTAGGGGAAGGCCAGCGAGCCGGTGAAAGATACCGAGGCATCCAGCCCGAGATTGCGCGATGCCTTGGCGCCGAACTTCATCTGCTCGACGGCCCATTTCTGCCGCGCCTTGGGATTGTTGTGCACCGATGGCGGCGCGAAGCCATCCATCTGCGCGTCATAGGCGGGATGCACCGCCACCAGCTGACCCTGCAGATGCGTCGATAGCTCCGTGATCTCGACGCCCGCGTCGGCGCAGATGCCTTTCACCTCGTCGCAATAGGCCTTCGACGACGCCGCCTTCTTGAGGTCGAACAGGCGGCCGTCCCAGGTCGGGATCTGCACGCCTTTGTAGCCGAGCCCTGCCGCCCATTTGGTGATCGAAGCCAGTGAATTGAACGGCGCGGCGTCGCCCGCGAACTGCGCCAGAAACAGGCCAGGCCCCTTCATCGTCGTCGGCATCGGCATCCTCCCTCTCTTGTTTCGCCACCAAGCATAGCGTCGATTGGAGCGAGGGCCAGCCTGTTTGGGCAAACTCACCGGCATCTCAGCGCCATGCCATTCTGGTATTACCAAATCCCATAATTCGGTCAAGCGCCTGAAAAGCCGGCGGAAGGGTCTGGCCGGCAATTAAAAAGGCGGAATTACCTCGTTAAATCATGGAATTGACCGAGATATGAAGCTTCCCA
>NZ_RZTO01001295.1:0-1023 GCF_003997225.1 Mesorhizobium sp. M2C.T.Ca.TU.002.02.1.1 | reverse complement strand
CTGTCGGCCAGGTGCCGGAATATATCGAGATGGTCGTGCGCTGGTGCAAGCAGTATACGCGCATGCCGGTCATCACCAAGCTGACGCCGAACATCACCGACATCCGCAAGCCCGCGCGGGCCGCGCATGCCGGCGGCACCGACGCGGTGTCGCTGATCAACACGATCAACTCGATCACCGGCGTCGATCTCGACAGTTTCGCGCCGCAGCCGACCATCGACGGCAAGGGCTCGCATGGCGGCTATTGCGGCCCGGCGGTGAAGCCGATCGCCATGAACATGGTGGCCGAGATCGCGCGCGATCCCGAAACCCGTGGCCTGCCGATCTCGGGCATCGGCGGCATCACCACCTGGCGCGACGCGGCCGAATTCATGGCGCTCGGCGCCGGCAACGTGCAGGTCTGCACGGCGGCGATGACCTACGGCTTCAAGATCGTGCAGGAGATGATCGCCGGCCTGGAGAACTGGATGGACGAGAAAGGCCACGCGTCGCTCTCCGACATCATCGGCCGCGCCACGCCCAACGTCACCGACTGGCAGTATCTCAACCTCAACTATGTCGCCAAGGCGCATATCGACCAGGACGCCTGCATCAAATGCGGCCGCTGCCACATCGCCTGCGAGGACACCTCGCACCAGGCGATCACCAACATGGTCGACGGCGTTCGGCATTTCGAGGTGATCGAGGCCGAATGCGTCGGCTGCAATCTGTGCGTCAATGTCTGCCCGGTCGAAGGCTGCATCACCATGGAGCCGCTGGCGGCCGGCGCGATGGACCAGCGCACCGGCAAGCCGGTGTCGCCGATCTACGCCAACTGGACGACGCACCCCAACAATCCGATGGCCAAGGTGGCGGCGGAGTAGCTGGGTTCCTCGCCCCACGAAAGTGGGGAGAGGTGGCCCGGCGAAGCCGGGACGGAGAGGGGCTTTCGCAGCGGTTGGACACCGCCGAGCCCTTGATTGCTTTTTTCGCTGCGCCTTGTCCTTGACCGGTTTTGGCTTCGCAGAGGGCGTCCCCCCTCTC
>NZ_RZTO01001294.1:0-1027 GCF_003997225.1 Mesorhizobium sp. M2C.T.Ca.TU.002.02.1.1 | reverse complement strand
CGTGAGAGGCTATCCAACGAACCAGGCTTGCGGTGACCCAAATATTAGGTCATTTTAATAGTCTATTGGGGCACAGAGGGGAAAACAATGGCAAAGGCAACTACAAAGCCGAGAAAACCGACAGCAGCAGATAAAAAGCGCGCCTATCGCCGCCTTAGCGATACCGAAAAGAAACAGATGATGATGGACTGGATAAAAACCAAGCCAATCGTCGTCGATGACGAAGCATTTTCTGCTATACTTGAGAATACAGTTTTACCTCGCCATCGCATGGCCGACAAATTGGCAAATGAGGTGCAAGAACTTTTAGAAGATCACGCAAAAATCCAGCGCGACCCGAAATTGTCAAAGCGTCTTAGGGAAGCAATTAAGAAAATAGATACTGTTGTTGGAGCCCTGGGGCACGAGGAGGCTTACGCGAATACCCCTCTCATGACTCCTCCACCTATATACTGGAACAAAAAATAGCGCCTTGCGGATTCGACGCGCATCCACGTTATCCATCCACCCGGACGGTCAAGATTTTGTAGTAGAAAACTACAGGATCGGACAGCGCATACGTTGTGACTTGATGGTGCTGAAGATAATCTCTCTGGCCAATGAATGGATCGAGATAAGCCGGGTCATTGAGAATTTCAGAGACGAGAATGGGTCCCTCCTCAAGGCAGTAATAGCAGAGGGTATGAAATCCGGAATCTTATTGTGCGAAGGCGAGCCAGACGCGGACGCAGATAGGGAATTCAGCGAAAGATGGCAGTGGGGGACCACGGCTGGCGCATACTATTTCAGTACAAAGTATGTAAAGTACGCCTCACAGGCGGAGCTAGCAGCAAAACGGGCCAGTGACATTGCGAGAAAAGATCGAGTAAATCTCTACAACAGACATAACTCCCGGATTTTTGATGAGATTAAACTCTCTGAACCGCGCTTGGACAGCGGAATAATGTCAATTATGGCCAAACGAAGAAGCAGTAGACTTTATAGTGAGCGCCAAATAACTGCACAAAACTTAGCACAAATACTGTAT
>NZ_RZTO01001293.1:0-1031 GCF_003997225.1 Mesorhizobium sp. M2C.T.Ca.TU.002.02.1.1 | reverse complement strand
AGCCAAAAGGGAGCCGGGCTTGAGGTCGGCTCCCATCCAGGTTGCCACCTGAATTTCAAACATGGCTAACGTAGCAGAGTGCGGAATTTATTCCACCGCGATCGCGGATCGGTCCGTAAGCTTCCATTCCGTACACCAGAGCAAGCCTTTTCGCCGATCGGGCGCCCGCGGACCAGCGCGCCTACCAGGACGTCCCTTCCCTGCTGGCAGGCGGGCGAATGCGTGTGCTTCAGCGCCCCAAATCCGGCTCGAAGTTCGTGCAAATTGCGGCGGGCATTCGCGCCGGCCGTAGCGGTTCGGGACCGGCCCGGCGGCGCCTTGCAAGCGCGCGGCATTTGGGCAATGCTTGGGATTGGGGGAGTGGTTTCCGTAATTTCGGAAGCACGATTACATGTTCATCGACTACTACGAACTTCTGGAAATAAGCCCGAACGCCAATTCCGAGACCATCGAGCGGATCTTCCGCTATTTTGCCATGCGCTACCATCCCGACAATCGGGAAACCGGCGATGAATCGCGTTTCAGCGAGATCGTGGAAGCCCACAATACGCTTCGCGATCCGGTCAAACGGGCACAGTACGACATCCTTTATCGCGAGCATCTGGGCCTTCGTCACGAGCTCACGGAAGGCGCGCGCGACGGCGGCGGCATGGAGAGGGATAGCGTCATCCAGGCCAATCTGCTGTCGCTTCTCTATGTGAGGCGCCGGCGGGACGTCAACAATCCGGGCATTGGTGACGAAGAGCTCGAGCGCCTGTCGGGCTGCCCCCGCGAGCACCTGGAATTCCATCTGTGGTACCTCAAGGCGAAAGGCTTCATCGGCAGAACCGAGAACGGAACATTCGCCATCACCGTCGAAGGCATCGATCACGCCGGGGCCAAGCACGGCATGGATCGCACCGACGCCACGCGCCTCCTCGATCACGCCGACTGAGACAGCCCATCAAAAGCCCGCCTACTGGCCTCGGCCAGCGGCGGGCTCGACGAAGGAACAGCTACATCCCGGAGGAATCGACTGTCGCCTCCTTGGC
>NZ_RZTO01001292.1:0-1033 GCF_003997225.1 Mesorhizobium sp. M2C.T.Ca.TU.002.02.1.1 | reverse complement strand
AACCATGACGCGTGACCATGAGCTTGGCGGGGGCGCAGCGATGACCGCCGTCGCCGCCATGATCGCCGCGCTCTTTGCCGGCAGCACCGCGCTGACCCCGCTTTACGTGATCTACAAGCAGGCTTTCGGCTTCTCGCAGGTCACGCTGACGCTGGTCTATGCCGTCTACGTCGTCGGCAATCTGGCGGCGCTGCTGTTTTTCGGCCGGATGTCGGATGTCGTCGGCCGTCGTCCTGCCGCGCTCGCCGCGATGGGTGTTGCCGTGGTCAGTGCGCTGTCTTTCCTCTTCGCCGAAAACCTCGCCTGGCTCGACATTGCCCGCATCCTCAGCGGGCTCGGCATTGGCGTCGGCGCGGGCGCCGGCACCGCCTGGCTGGCCGAACTGATCGAAGGCAAGGACAAGTCGCGCGCCGCCGTCATCGCCACCAGCACCAACTTTATCGGTCTTGGGGTCGGCGCGCTCATGGCGGGGCTGCTGGCCCAATATGCGCCCTGGCCGCTCAGGCTGACATTTGCGGTCTATCTCGTGCTGCTTGCGCTGGTGACCGTGCTGATCTGGCGCACGCAGGAAACGGTCCCCGGTCCTGGGCGGCTCTCGGACGTCTCGCTGAGGCCACGGCTTTCGGTGCCCGACGATATCCGCGCGCAATTCGTGGCGCCGGCGGTGACCGGGTTCGGCGCGATGGCGCTGGTCGGTTTCTACGCGGCGCTGGCGCCGAGCATCCTGGCGCAACAGCTCCATGCAACCAATCATGCCGAGGCCGGCGGGCTGTTCTTCGAATTGTCGATCGTGGCGGCAGTGACCATTGTCGGCACCGCATGGCTGTCCAGCCGCTCCACCATGCTCGCGGCGCTCGTCCTGATGATCCCGGCCGTGGCGCTGGTCGTCGCAGCGCAAATCTACGCCTCGATGGCGCTCATGATCGCGGCGACGGCGGTCTGCGGCGCGGCGGCTGCGCTCGGCTATCGCGGCGGCCTGCAGGTGGTGAATCAGATAGCGCCGGCCGACCGCCGCGCCGAGGTGGTGTCGGCC
>NZ_RZTO01001291.1:0-1038 GCF_003997225.1 Mesorhizobium sp. M2C.T.Ca.TU.002.02.1.1 | reverse complement strand
GTGGAAGGAAGTCATCGACACCAACCTTTCCGGCGTCTTCAACATGACGCATCCTTTGTGGAGCGGCATGCGCGACCGCAAGTTCGGCCGCGTCATCACCATTTCCTCGATCAACGGCCAGAAGGGCCAGGCCGGCCAGGCCAATTATTCGGCGTCGAAGGCCGGCGACATCGGCTTCTCGAAGGCTCTTGCCCAGGAAGGCGCGCGCGCGGGCATTACCGTCAACGTCATCTGCCCCGGCTATATCGCGACCGAGATGGTCAAGGCGATCGACGAGAAGGTGCTCAACGAGCGCATCATCCCGCAGATCCCGGTTGGCCGCCTCGGCGAACCGGAAGAGATCGCGCGCTGCGTCGTCTTCCTGGCTTCCGACGAGGCCGGCTTCATCACCGGATCGACCATTACTGCCAATGGCGGCCAATACTTCGCTTGATGCCCAATAAGGCCAGGGCGGCTCCGGCAACGGAGCCGCCTTTTTTGCCCTCTCGGCAAAGCTCGGCGCGACACCTTGCCTCAATTCGGCACGCAAAGATTAACGACAGCAGCCGTCCCTTGTGCGCAACTGCCCTCGCAACCTGTGAATCCTCGGTGGGCAAGCTGTGGATAACACCATATCTAGGGGTGAACAAACCGGGAAAATCGCCGGATCGCTGATTCGTCGCCGATTCGTTCCGGCTTTGGCCAAAAAGTTAACGGCGGACGGCCCGAGCGTCGCTGAAATCGTTAAAATCGATTAAGAAAATTCAACAATTTCATAACCTTGACGACACACCCCGAGTAGACCGCGATCGTTCACCGGCAAAGGTTAACGACAGCCCGGCTCCAACGGAGGCTAGGCATGAATCGGGCCAATTTCCCGATTCAGCATGTGGTGCGACTCGTCGTCAAAAAATCCACATATAGCCGTGAACAAAACCTGAATCAGGGCGAGTCAGCGATTCGTCGCTGATTCGTTCCAGACTCGTTCCAGCCGTTAACAGCAGCCGGTTTTGACCGGCGCTCGCAATCCCGCCTGCTCCCGGAAGAACATTCCGCTTT
>NZ_RZTO01001290.1:0-981 GCF_003997225.1 Mesorhizobium sp. M2C.T.Ca.TU.002.02.1.1 | reverse complement strand
GACCCGAAGCGTGCGACCTTCCTTGGCTATTCGAACGGCGCCAATGTCGTCTCCAGCCTGATGCTGCTCCATCCCGGCGTGGTCAGGCAGGCGGCGCTCTTGCGGGCAATGCCGGTGCTCGACATGTCCCCGATGACCGACCTCGGCGGAACACGCGTGCTGATCGTCGCCGGCGCCGCCGACCAGACCTACGGTCCGTTCGCGCCCGCGCTGGTGACGTTGTTCAGCGAACGCCACGCCGAGGTCGACGCACGCATCATTGCCTCCGGCCATGAATTCGGCGACGCGGACGCCGCGATCGTGCGGCGGTGGCTGGCAGCGCCTGCACAGGTTGCCTGACCGGGCCGGCCAGGCGGGCTTCGGTGCCGGCAATCAACAGTTCTCAAAAGCGCTCCGTGGCCACCCGTTCGGTAACGGGCCAGCGCTTCGCTGGGCAACGGCATCTGCTTTGCTTGCCACTGTTTGCCGCCGCCCGATCGACTGCCGCGATACGGGCACGGGAATGGTCCAGGCACGCCTTGGCGAGCTATTCGAGCGGCCTCCGGGCCAGAGCCCTCACCCATGCCCCATTCGGTTCCAGGCGTCCAAGCCCGCAATCTTGTAGGCTTCCGCCAGCGTCGGGTAGTTGAAGGTGTTGTTGACGAAGAAGTCGACCGTGCCGCCGAGATTGATCACCGCCTGGCCGATATGGATGAGCTCGGTGGCGCCCTCGCCGACGATGTGGGCGCCGAGCAGGCGGCGCGTCTCGACCGAGAACAACAGCTTCAGGAAACCGCTCGAGACGCCCATGATGTGGCCGCGCGAGGTCTCGCGAAAACGTGCCAGGCCAACCTCATAGGCGGCGCCGCTCTCGCGCACCTGCTCTTCCGACAGACCGACCGTCGAGATCTCCGGCACGGCATAGATGCCGTAGGGAAAGCTCTCGGGCGGCGGCGGCAGGTTGACGCCGAAGGCGTGGCAGGCCGCCACCCGGCCCTGCTC
>NZ_RZTO01000128.1:0-10615 GCF_003997225.1 Mesorhizobium sp. M2C.T.Ca.TU.002.02.1.1 | reverse complement strand
GGCCAAGCCCTTGCGGCCGTGGTCTTCCAGCAGCCGGCACCAGGCGTCGACGGCGCCGGGAACGGTAACCGCGTGCGGGCCGTGCAGCGGCAGCACGTTGAACCCCTTGTCCCGGTACCAGTCGACGGTTGCCGCCTTGGGCGCGCGGCCGGAGCCGTTGAAGGCGATCACCTCGCCCTGCCCTTTCGGGCAATAGAGCACAAAGCAGTCACCGCCGATGCCCGTCGATTGCGGTTCGACCACGGCCTGCACGGCGGCCGCGCAAACCGCGGCGTCCATGGCGTTGCCGCCGGAGCGCAGCATGTCGATCGCGGCAAGCGTCGACAAGGGATGCGACGTCGCGGCCATCGCTTCGGTGGCGCGGACCGGCGAGCGGCCTGGGAACTGGAAGTCACGCATGCTGGTTTTGGTATCCCTCAAATCAACGTCCGCGGCCGAAAAGCTGGGCGGCGGACAACAAGACGATCGATAGCACGATCAGGCAAGTCGAAATGGCGGCGATCGTCGGATCGATCTGATCGCGCAGCGCGTTGAACATGCGCCGCGTCAGCGTCGTGGTCTCGCCGCCGGAGATGAACAGAGACACCACCACCTCGTCGAAGGAGGTGATGAAGGCAAACAGCGCACCCGAGACGATCGAGAATCTTATTTGCGGCATCGTCACCTGGAAAAAGGCGGAGAAGCGGCCGGCGCCGAGGCTGCGCGCAACCATCTCCTGGTTCATATCGTAGGAGCGCAAGCCGGAAAGGACGGTCAGCACGACCAGCGGCAGCGCCTGCACCGTGTGAGCGATGACGAGGCCCGTCAACGTGTTGTTGAGGCCGATGCGGGCATAGAGAAAGAAGGTGCCGATACCGATCAGGATGACCGGGATGATCAGCGATGCCGTGAGCAGCGCGTTGATGACGCCCGTCAGCCGCAGCGTGCGGGCATTGATGGCGTAGGCCGCGGCTGTGCCGAGCAGCGTTGCGACGACCGCGGTCATCACCGCAACCTTGACCGAGACGATGGTGGCGTCGCGCCATTCGACCGAACCGAAATAGCTTTCATACCAGCGCAGCGACCATTCCCGCGGCGGGAACTGCAAGAGCGACGAGCCGGAAAAGGACATGATGACGATGATCACCGACGGGGCGATCAGGAACAGCATGACAAGCCCGCCGAGCGCGTAGAGCCAGAGGCGTTGCCTGCGCGCGATGGGCAGGGCGTTCTCCATGCTCATCGCTCGCTCCAGACCCCGGTGGCGCGGGCGCCGAGCAGCCAGTGGAAGAGGCCAAGCAGCGCCAGCGTGACGCCAAGCAGCACGACGCCAAGCGCCGCGCCCGCGCCCCAGTTGGAATAGAGGCTGGTGGTTTGCTCCATGCGCATCGCCCACATGATGACCTTGCCGCCACCCATCAGCGCCGGCGTGACGAAGAAGCCGAGACAGAGCACGAAGACGATGACCAGGCCCGAAGCGAGGCCCGGCAGCGACAGCGGGAAGAAGATCTGCCGGAAGGTCGCGGCCGGGCTGGCGCCGAGATTCATGCCGGCGCGCAGGCAGTCGACATCGATCGTCTTCATCGAGGCGTAGAGCGGCAGCACCAGGAAGGGCAGCATGATGTGGGTCATGCCGATGACGACGCCGGCGAAATTGTTGGCGAGCGGCAGCGGCTGGCTAATCACGCCGAGATCCATCAGCCATGTGTTGACCAGCCCCTTGCGCTGAAGGATGACCAGCCAGGCATAGGTGCGCACCAGCACCGAGGTCCAGAACGGCAGGATGACGAAGATCAGGCAGACCCCGGCGGCGCGGCGCGGCAGTTGCGACAGCATGTAGGCCAGTGGGTAGCCGAAGAGCACGCAGGCGCCGGTGACGGTGAAGGCTACCTTGAAGGTGGTGACGAAGGTCTTGATGTAGGAGGCCTGCTCGAAGAAGCGCGTATAGTTGGCGGCGCTGAGCTCACCGCTCTCGTCGAACAGCGAAAGCCAGAACAGCCAGCCGATCGGCACGATGATGACGGCGAAGACCAGAAGGAGCCCCGGCGACAGAAGCGCGAGCATGCCGCGCGCTTCACGCCGCGCATCGGCGTTCAGCGCATCGGCATTGAGCGCCCTATCGGGCCTGCCGGGATGATCGAGGCTGGCGGATGCGACGCTCATTGGTCGGCCACCAGCACGACATCCTGCGCGTCGATGCCAAGCGTGATCGGCTCGCCCGGCGCCGGCAGTTTCGCCAGCACATCGGAACGGCAATAGTCGCGCAAAGTCACCTGCCGCCCATCCTTGAGCGTCGCGTAGCAGACGAAGCTGTCGCCCTGATAGATGACGTCACCGACGGTTGCCGCCAGCGTATTGACGTCGCCCGCCTGCTCCGGACCGGCGACGAGGCGCAGCTTCTCCGGCCGCACCACCATCAAATGCCGGCCGGGGGACGGCATCGGATCCTTCATGCGCAGCTTGCTGCCTTCATGCCAGACGCCGCCATTGCGGCATTCGACCGGAATGAAGCTGGATTCGCCGATGAAGCCGGCGACGAATTTGGTCAGCGGCCTGGCGTAGAGGACTTCCGGCTGGTCGATCTGCTCGATGCGCCCGGCATTCATGACAGCGATGCGGTCCGACATGGTGATCGCCTCGCGCTGGTCATGCGTGACGTAGACCGTCGTCATACCCAGCCTTCGATGCAGGTTGCGCAGCTCGATCTGCATGTGATCACGCAGGCTTTTGTCGAGCGCCGACAGCGGCTCGTCCATCAAGACGATGCGCGGCTCGAAGACGATGGCGCGGGCCAAAGCCACGCGCTGGCGCTGGCCGCCGGACAGCTGGTCGACACGCCGTTCACCGAGGCCTTTCAACTGCACCAAGTCCAGCGCCCGCTCGACACGTTCGGCTGTTTCGGCAGCCGGCACGCGGCGCTGCTTCAGCGGGAAGGCGATGTTGTGGAAGACGTTCATATGCGGGAACAGCGCATAGTTCTGGAACACCATGCCGATGTTGCGCTTGTGCGGCGGCATGGTGATGATCTCCTCGCCGCCGACCTTGATGGAACCGGCATTGGCCCGAACGAAGCCGGCCAGGATCATCAGCAACGTCGTCTTTCCCGAACCGGACGGCCCGAGCAGCGTCAGGAATTCGCCTGCCGCGACATCGAGGCCGAGATCATGCAGCACCGACAGGCCGCCGAAGCGTTTCTCGATACCGCTGATGCCGATGGGGAGCGCGGACTGCGCGAGAGACAAGAGCATCTCCTTCAACTCCGGATCATTTTTCGCGAAACGATGCGGAGCGGCGCCTCGTGGACACCGCTCCGATGCGATCGTTACTGCTGGATCAGGTTGTTGAACTTCTCGGTCGCCTCGACGAGGGTGTCGCGCCAGAAGGCCGGATCCTGCAGCACCTGTTTCTTGACGTTCTCCGGCGCGGAGTTGATGTTCTTGATGCGATCCTGCGGGATTTTGCCGGTCTCGAAGGCCTTCTCATTGGCCGGGCCGTTGTCGACATAGAGCGGCAGATTGGCCTGGAGATCGGGGCTGACGAACTTGGCCAGCGCCTTCATGGCGATGTCCTTGTTCTTCGAGCCCTTCGGGATGACCATGCAGTCGGCGGTGAGCACGCCCTGATCGAAGGAGAAGCTGACGGGCGCGCCTTCCTTCTTCAAGGTGCCGGCGCGGCCGTTCCAGATGCTCGCCATGTCGACCTCGCCGTCCTTGACGAGCTGCATGGCCTGCGCGCCGGAGGTCCACCAGGCATCGATGTGGCCGCGGATCTTGTCGACGGATTGCAGCGCGCCGTCGATGTCGACAGGATAGACCTTGTCGATCGGGATGCCCTTGGCCAAAGCGGCGACGCTCAGCGTTTCGGTCGACTGACTGCCGGAAAGCGCGCGGCGGCCGGGGAATTTCTCCACGTTCCAGAAATCGGCCCAGGTCTTCGGACCTTTGTCGCCGAAGACATCCGTGCGGTAGATCAGCACCACCGAGGTGTAGGAGATGCCGACCCAATCATCGTGGACAAGCTTCGGATTGATGCCGCTCTTGTCGATGACGTTGTAGTCGAGCTTCTCGAACAGACCTTCCTTGGAGCCCCGCGCGCATTCGTCGGCGCCGAGCTCGGTGATGTCCCATTTGACGGCGTTGCCGGTGACCTGCAGGCGCACGTCGTCGAGGCCGTTGGTGGTGTCCTGCTTGATGGTGATGCCGAGTTCCTTGGCCGTCGGGTCGAAGAAGGCCTTGGTCTGCGCCTCCTGATAGGTGCCGCCCCATGAGGCGACGGTGATGGTGTCGGCGGCCGACGCCGGAACGGCGACCGAGGCCAGCAGGCCGGCGAGGCCGTGAATGCAAAGTCTCTTCGTCATTTTCGCTTCTCCAACCGGTGTTCCCGTTATCGTTGATTTGGTATGCGAATTTGTATACAATTTTGAGTGTAACTTACGGCAGAGCGATGTCAACACGGGTCGTCGTCGGAGAAGCGCTTTTCGCAGTGAAGCGAGCGGCGCCCCGCCCGGTGCGCGAAACGGTCGTGTTTCAAGCAAGGGCTAAAAAGCTCTAGACTGCGATTCTGCGATGGGGCCGTTGGAGGCGGACGTTTGAAAAAGGAACGAAAAAACACGCTGCGCGACTCGGTGTTCGAGGCGCTGAAGGCGTTGATCATCACCGGCCAGATCCCGCCAGGCGGCCGCGTGACGGAAAACGAGATCGCCGAGCGCCTGAAGGTCAGCCGCACGCCGGTGCGCGAGGCCTTCAATCGGCTCGAACGCGACGGGCTGGTGATCGGGAGGCCGCGCCAGGGCTATGTGGTGGCCGAGTTCAACCTGACCATGTTCCGCGAGGCTTTCGACATCCGCGAGCTGCTCGACGGGCGCGCGACGGAGCTCGCGGCAGCCAACGCGACCGCAGCGGACAAGGCGAAGCTGCGCGAGATGCTTGCCGAATGCGAGCGGCTGGCGGCGATCCCGGACCGCAGCACCAGGGAGAAATTCGAGGAGCTTCAGGTCGGCATCGACCTGCACCGGGTGATCGCCGAGATCAGCGGCAACGAGATGCTCTACGGCATGCTCTGCGGCATCCTCGACAAATGCCAGCAATATGTCTGGACCGAGCTTCTGTGGCTGGACGAATGGAAGCTCACCCGCGAGGAACATGCCGGCATCGTCGATGCGATCTGCGCCGGCGACGTCGCCTTGGCCGGCGAGCGCGCCCGCGCCCATGTGCGCGGCTCGCGCGAGAACATCCTGCGCCTGCTGCAGGCCAAGTCGGATTATCAGGGATTTTTCGCCAAGGCCTCGTGAGGCGCCGGTCGCATCAGCTTGAAAGTATCGGGCAATTGGCGCCACGTCGCAGGCTGACATGCGCCACGTCGCCGACGCTGAACTGGGAGCCGTTGGCGCGGCGCGGCGCATCGATGACGATCGGAGTCCCCTGCCCGAGCTCGGCATGAAGGCGCAGCGTGCGGCCGTGGAAGACGACGCCGCTGACCCGCGCCGGCGCGGTTCCTTCGGTGGCCTCTCCGGCAGCCAGAAGATCCTCCGGGCGCACGCCGATGGTGCGGGTGTCGCCCGCGGCCGGCGTCTCGTTGCTGTCGGAAGTCGCCTCCAGCGGCAGCTCGCCAGCGGCGAAGCAAAGGCGCTCACCGTCGCGGCCGACAAAGCGCGACTGCAGCAGATTCATCGTGCCGATGAAGGAGGCGACGAAGCGCGTCGCGGGCCGGTCGTAGAGCGTGGCAGGAGGCGCTATCTGCTCGATGCGGCCCTTGTTCATGACGACGATGCGGTCCGAGATGGACAGCGCCTCGGTCTGGTCGTGGGTGACCATGACGAAGGTGGTGCCCAGCCGCGACTGCAGCCGCTTCAACTCGACCTGCATCTGCTCGCGCAGATGCGCGTCGAGCGCCGACAGCGGCTCGTCGAGCAGAAGCACGCGCGGCTCGCAGACGATGGCGCGGGCTAAAGCGACGCGCTGCCGCTGGCCGCCGGACAGTTCCGAGACGCGGGCGCGCAGCTTGTCGGCAAGGCCCACCATGTCGAGCGCCTCGCGGGTGCGTTTGGCTTGCTCAGCACTGGTGAGCTTGCGCAGCGACAGGCCGAAGCCGACATTGGCCGCGACATCCATATGCGGGAACAGCGCATAGTCCTGGAAGACGGTGTTCACCGGCCGGTCGAAGGGCCGCAGGCCGGTGATGTCGCGGCTTTCGAGCAAGACATTGCCGCCGGTCGGGCTCTCGAAGCCGGCGATGACGCGCAGGCTCGTCGTCTTGCCGCAGCCGGAGGGGCCAAGCAGCGTCAGGAACTCGCCGGGAGCGATGTCGAGATCGACACCATCAAGCCCAACAATGCCACCCGGAAAGACTTTCGAGACGTTCTGCAGCCGAACGAGTGGTTCAGGCGCCATCGCGCACCTCGGACGGCTTGGTGGTGTTGACCCAGAGGATCTGGCAGCGCTCGGCGCCGGGGTTGCGGAAGGCGTGCAGCAGCGTGCTCTTGAAGGCAAAGCTGTCGCCGGCCTTCAGCACATAGGTCGTGGCATCGACCACCAGCTCGACCTCGCCCCCCATCACGAAGCCGAATTCGTGGCCGGCATGGGCATAGGCTTCCGCCGTGCCGCCGCCGGCCTCGACCGTCACCAGCATGCCGGTGAGCGTCGCGGCAGGCGGCGAGAGCAGCGCCTTGGCGATGCCCTCGGATTTCACCGGGATCGCGCGCCTTTTGTCGGCGCGCACGCAATAGAGGTCGTTGACCGCCTCGTTGCCATCCGTGATCAGCGCCGACGGCTCGATATCCAGCGCCGCCGCCAGTGGCCAGATCACCTTGACGCGCAGCGAGGACATGCCGCGCTCGATCTGGCTCAGCGCGCCGATGGAGATGCCGGCCTTGGCGGCCAGGTCGGCCAGTGAGAGCTTGCGCTCCAGGCGCAATGCCCGCACGCGCCGGCCGACGCGGATGTCGGCATCGTCTTTAGGCTTTGCTTCGTCAACAATGTCCATGCAACGGTCCTCGTCGTCTTTCCACGGCGCGGCGTAGCGCCGCCAGGCTCCCCCTTCTCCCCTTGTGGGAGAAGGTGTCGCCGAAGGCGACGGATGAGGGGTGTTCCAGGGAATGCTAACGTCTCATTCCGCTGGATCACCCCTCATCCGTCTCGGCGCTGCGCGCCGATCCACCGCCCGGCCCTTCGCAGGCTCAGGGCGTTCGAAGCTCGAAAAGCCAAGCAATTGGCTTTTCGTCCGCTGAGGCGGACCGCTTCTCACCCCACAGGGGGAGAAGGGGGAGCTAGTCATCCCCCCGCCTTCACCTTCTCGAACATCTTCGCCATATCGTCGTTCTGCTTCATCGGCCCGGTGAAGATGGTGCTCTTCAGCATCACGTCCGGATCGGCTGGCAGCTGCAGCTTGTCGAGCTCCTCCTTCGATACGCCGGCAAAGGCGGTCGAGAGCGAGCTGCCATAGCCGTAGGACTGGATCAGGAACTTGCCGGAGTCGGCGTCGAGCCGGCTGTTGATGAAGTCATAGGCGAGATCGACGTTCTTGGCGTCCTTCAGCATGACGAAGCCGCAGGCCCAGGTGAGCATGCCTTCCTTCGGCTTCATGAACTCGACCGGCACGCCCTGCTTCTTCAGCGAGGTGGCGGACGCGTTCCAGGTCATGGCGGCGACCAGCTGGCCGCTCGCCAGCGCCTGCTCGACCGAGGTCATGTCGGTGGTGTAGCTCGACAGAAGCGGCCGCTGCTCGCGCAGCTTTTCGGCCACCTTGTCCATCTCAGCCGGTGTCATGTCGAAGGGGTTCACGCCGGCCAGAAGTGCTGCGACGATCGGCGTGTCATGCACGGCGTCGATGGTCGCCATGCGGCCGGCATATTGCTTGTCCCACAGAAGGTTCCAGCTCGCCTCGGGGTTCTTCACCAGGTCGGTGCGGTAGAGGATCGAGGTGTTGCCCCAGTCCCACGGCACCATCCACACCTTGCCATCGCCGGCCTGCAGGTCGGGCAGGTTCTTGAACACCGGGAAGATCGAATCCCAGTTCTTGATGCGCTTGGTGTCGATCGGCTGCAGCAGACCTTCCTTGTTCCAGCGCGCCACCTTGTCATAGCAGGGATGCGCGATGTCAGGGCGGAAGCCGGCCTTGACCTTGGTGAAGGCGTCATCGTCATCGCCGAAGATCGTCGCCTCGACGCCGTCCGGATGCGCGGCAAGGAAGCTCTTGTTGAAATCGGGCAATTCATAGCCCGACCAGGTGAAATATTGCAGCTTGTCGGCGGCCAGGGCGACCGTCGACGACAGCGCCAGAGCCAGTGCGGCAAGGCCCGCCCGGGCTTTGTGTCCGGTGATCGATTTCAGGTGGAATGTCATTTTCGTTCTCCTCTTCTTTGTTGTGGTTCAGGCTGGATTGCGGCGCGCGGCGCCGAGGCCGCGATGGCGAAGGATTTCTGCGGCGCCGGCGATGATGAAGGAGACGCAGAGGATCACCGTTCCCACCGCCATCACGGTCGGCAGCGAGCGCGGGAAGCGCAGCTGGCTCCAGATGTAAAGCGGCAGCGTCGGCTCGGTGCCGGCGAGGAAGAAGACGACGATGAATTCGTCGAACGAGGTCAGGAAGGCGAGCATGAAGGCCGACAGCACGGCAGGCGCACTCAGCGGCAGCATGACGCGCCGGAATGTCGTCCAGTCGGACGCGCCGAGGTCGAGCGCCGCCTCGCGGATCGTCTTCGGGATGGCGGCGAAGCGGCTGCGCATGACCACCACCGTCGTCGGCAGCGCGACGAGGATGTGGCCGAGCACGATGGAAACGCGCGACGGGCCAAGGCCGATGAGGTTGACCAGGATCAACAGCGAAATACCGACGATGACGCCCGGGATCAGGATCGGCAGCCGGGCGATGGCGCTGATCGTGGCGGCGAGCGGCGAACGGCCGTAGAGGTCCATGTAGGAGACGGTGATGCCGCAGAGCGTTGCGCCGGAAGCGGCGACGACGCCGATGATCAGGCTGTTGGCCAAGGCGCCGGAGAGCGCCGGATTGCCGTAGAGCGTCCGGTACCAGTCGAACGTGAAACCCTGCAACGGAAACGCCGCCTGGATGGAGTTGTTGAAGGAAAACAGCGGGATCAAAAGCACCGGCAGATAGAGGAAGACGAGATAGCCAAGCACATAGAGGCCAAGCCAGCGGCCGTCGCTATTGGTATCGGCCCGGGCGCTCATGTGCGGCTGCCGAACCGGCGGTCGGCGCCGCGCGTGACCAGCACGACGCAGAGGATGACCAGCATGACGCAGACCGAGAGTGCTGCGCCGAACGGCCAGTCATTGGCCTTGCCGAACTGCGACTGGATCAGCGTGCCGATCATGGTGCTGGCCGGGCCGCCGACCATGGCTGGCGTGACATAGTCGCCGACCGTCGGCACAAAGACGACGAGCGCCGCGGCCAGCACGCCCGGCATGGAATTGGGCAGCACGACACGGCGGAAGCTGGTGAAGGGCCGCGCGCCGAGATCGGACGCGGCTTCGAGCAGCGATTTCGGGATCGTGTCCAGCGCCACATAGATCGGCAGGATGGCGAAGGGCGCGTAGGCGTGGGCGAGCGTGACGACCACCGCGGCCGGCGTGTTGAGGAAGGCAAGCGTCGGCTGCGACCACAGGCCGGTCTCGATGAAGGCCGAGTTCAGCACGCCATTATAGGCAAGCACGATCTTCCAGGCGAAGACGCGCAAGAGGTAGCTGGTCCAGAAGGGCAGCGTGACCAGGAAGAGCAAAAGGTTGCGGCGGCGGCCGGCATGGAAGGCGAGGTAATAGGCGACCGGATAGGCGGTGACGACGGTGGCGAGCGTCACCAGGCCGGCAATGACCAGCGAGCGCAGCGTCACCGTCCAGTAGAGCGGATCGGTGGCGACAGTGAGGAAATTCTCCGCCGTCAGTCCGACGCCGAGCAGCGAGCCGTCATTGCCCCTGAAGGCGAGGAAAACCACGAGGCCGAGCGCGAACAGGATGAGGAAAAAGGTGACCAGCCCACCCGGCAGCAGCATGGCGAAGCGGAACACCGGCGAGACGCGGTTCTCCGGCAATGGCCGTGCTGCAACGATGGTCGACATCTGACTGCCTGTTGGCATTGTGGATTTTTGAAATCCACCAATGCTTTTTCATATTCATGAAACTGTCAAGCTGAATCGCTTGTGCGCCGCACGCGTGGTCAACGCTCGAATGCGTCGAGCATCCGATACCAGGTGATCGCGGCAGCGACGCCGACCTGGCGGAAGGCGTGGAAGGGGATCGGCCTGATCGGCGACAGCGGGAACGGCAATTGCCTTGCGTCGCCGCTGGCAAGGTAGTTCGCCATCCGCTTGCCCAGCGCGCTCATCAGGCCAACGCCCCTGCCCTGGCAGCCGACGACCGCGAGCAGGCCCTTTTCCGGCTCATGCAGATGCGGCAGATGATCCGGCGTCAGCGCCACACGGCCAAACCAGCGCTTCTCGATCGCGATGCCGGCTAGCGCGGGATAAAGGCGCAGCAGCGCGCGTTCGCAATGTGCCCAGTCGGCCGCACTTGAAGGCAGCGCCATGCGGCCACGCCCGCCCAGCACCATCCGGCCATCGGGACTCCGGCGGTAATAGACCAGGATGCGGCGGGGATCTGAAACCGCCCGGCCGCCCGGCAGGATG
>NZ_RZTO01001289.1:0-1042 GCF_003997225.1 Mesorhizobium sp. M2C.T.Ca.TU.002.02.1.1 | reverse complement strand
GATCGATACGGCCATGACCCTCAACGCCATGCGCCCGGACATCCTGATCATCCGCCACCAGTCGGCGGGCGCGGCTGCCCTGCTCGCCCAGAAGGTCGGCTGCTCGGTGGTCAATGCCGGCGACGGCGCGCACGAGCATCCGACGCAGGCATTGCTCGACGCGCTGACCATCCGCCGCGCCAAGGGACCGCTCTCGAAGCTGATCGTGGCGATCTGCGGCGACATCCTGCATTCGCGAGTCGCCCGCTCCAACATCATGCTCTTGAACGCGCTCGGCGCGCAGGTGCGCGTCGTCGCGCCCTCGACATTGCTGCCGTCCGGCATCGACAGAATGGGCGTGATCGTCGCGCGCTCGATGGCCGAGGGGTTGAAGGACGCCGACGTGGTGATGATGCTGCGCCTGCAGCGCGAGCGCATGGAAGGCGCCTTCGTGCCATCGATTCGCGAATATTTCCGCTATTTCGGCCTTGATGCCGAAAAGCTGAAAGCCGCCAAGGACGATGCGCTGGTCATGCATCCCGGCCCGATGAACCGCGGCGTCGAGATTGCCTCAGAAATCGCCGACGGGCCGCAAAGCGTCATCCAGGAACAGGTCGAGATGGGGGTGGCCGTGCGCATGGCGGTGATGGAAGCGCTGCTTGACCCTCGTCGCAACAATGACGGCCGCAACCATGAGGGGCGCGGCGCATGAGTGTGACCGTCTTCAGCAAGGCGCACGTCGTCGACCCCTCGCGCGGCGTGGACGAGATCGGAAGCGTCATCGTCGACGGCCGCAAGATCGTCGCGGCCGGGAAAGCCGCGTTGAACCAGGGCGTGCCGGAAGGCGCCACCGTCGTCGACTGCGCCGGCAAGACGATCATCCCAGGCCTTGTCGACGCGCGCGTCTTCATCGGCGAGCCCGGCGGCGAGCATCGCGAGACCATCGCTTCGGCAAGCGTGGCGGCGGCGGCCGGCGGCGTCACCTCCATCGTCATGATGCCCGACACCGATCCGGTGATCGACAACGTGGCGCTGGTCGAATTCGTGCTGCGCACCGCGCGCG
>NZ_RZTO01001288.1:0-1044 GCF_003997225.1 Mesorhizobium sp. M2C.T.Ca.TU.002.02.1.1 | reverse complement strand
TGCACAGACCACGCATCTCATCGTCTCGATCGCGCCCGACGAGGCCGGCGACCCTGTGCTGAACGCCGCCGGCGATGCGCTACGGGAAAATATGCCGGCGTTGGAATGGATCGCCTATCTCTCCACCGTCGGCGTCTATGGCGACCATGGCGGCGCCTGGGTGGACGAGGCGAGCGACTGCCGGCCGGTGTCGAAGCGCTCGGTGATGCGGGTGGCAGCCGAACAGGAATGGCTGGCGCTTGGCCGCGAGATCGACAAGCCGGTGGCGATCCTGCGTCTGTCCGGCATCTACGGGCCCGGCCGCAATGCGCTTGCCAACATCGAGGACGGCACGGCGCGGCGGCTGGTCAAGCCGGGCCAGGTGTTCAACCGCATCCATTGTGACGACATAGCCGGCGCGCTCTGGCTGCTGGCGGAAAAGAATCTCGGCGGCATCTTCAACGTCACCGACGACGAGCCGGCGCCGCCGCAGGATGTCGTCGCCTATGCCGCCGGACTGATGGGGGTGGAACCGCCGCCGGAAATTCCCTTCGAGACCGCCCAACTTTCGCCCATGGCGCGGTCTTTCTATGGCGAGAACAAGCGTGTGGCGAATCAGGCGATCAAGGCGGCCGGCTACCGCTTCCGGTTTCCCACCTACCGGGTGGCGCTGGAGCGGATGTGGGCCGAGGGCAACTGGCGGGACGGAGCGCCGCGCAGCCCGATGCGAGGATGATGCCGAAAAGTGTGAAGCGGTTTTCGGACGACATCATCCTTCTTGATCCAGCGCTGAAGATCGATGCGGGACGCGCGGCGTGGTATGATTCGTTCCCTGAGCGGGTTCGCCGACCATGCGGCAAAGACTGGAGAGGGACCCAGCCTGATGAATTTGCGATCGCTGCCTGACCGCAAGCCGTTCCTGACCGCCGCGCTGGCGCTGGTGGCGCTCGCCGCGCTGGCGGCTGCCGCCATTTCGGCCGAACCGCGCGCGAAGGAGCTGTTCGGCGCCCGCAAGCTGCCGGCGGTCGCGCCGGCGCAATCCTTCGGCTTCTACTCGAAAGGCTG
>NZ_RZTO01001287.1:0-1045 GCF_003997225.1 Mesorhizobium sp. M2C.T.Ca.TU.002.02.1.1 | reverse complement strand
TGGCCCGGCTCGTAACCCTGCGCCCCTACCGGCCGCTCCATCCCGGTATAAGCCGCTGGAGTCGCGCCAAGATTTGCCCCCAAAAGAAGTCAGGGCCAAGCTGTTGATGGGTCGAACGACCGCCGCATATATAATGGGCTAAAACCATGCGGGTCTTGGCAACGCGGTATGGACGCCGGCACAAAAAAACATAGAAGAAATCAGCGGCTGTCGGTTTTTGAGCTCGAGGCGTTGCGGGAGGCTTTCAAGCAGTCTGTTCGTGAGAACGGTGTCGCGGAAGCGGAATGGGCGCGGCACGCCGAGCTTTTCGTCAAAAGAACACTGCAAAAAGGCAGCCGTCCCACGCGGGCCTGACGTTCGGGCGCTCCGGCGCCGGATGGATTTCATTGACGCCGCCCGGTCGGACCATTGCGTTGGCGCATAGGACCTCAGCAACAATTGCGGGCGCAACGGGAAATGGACACTCTATCCCTGCGCCGGCTCCCCCCAAGGAAACCCAATGGTCGGCGCTTTAGCCCGGCCTGCCTGTCAAAGAGCCGTACTCTTTTACCGCCAAGGCAGGCCGGGCTACCCCAACCGCCGATTCGGCCTCCCACGTTCGATATCCTTCGAGACACGGCGCAATTTAACGGATGCGCGCGGGGCGGGCATTCTAGCGCGGAACGAAAAGCGGGCAGGCGCGTTTTCCGCCGCGATGTCGAGGATTCCTCATCATCACAAGGCCGAAAGGCCTTTTCAGGCCTCGCTTGCCGAGGCTGAGCGCCTGGCGCGCGCACAAAAGAACGCCAGGCTGAAGGACCTTCGCACCCACGCCTCGTGGCTGGTGCTCGATCCGCAGGCGCACTTCCAGGAGGAGATCGATTGTTCGGCGTTGCTCGGCGACCTGCCGATCCGAAAGGTCGTCCGCGACGGCTAAAGCATGTCTCCCGAAAGTGGGAACCGGTTTCGGGATAAAGACATGCGTAGAATCAAAAACCTAGAGCGCATGGAGCGAATCTGAAGGATCGCGACGCGCCTTAGATGCTTGCGGCTTTCAGCCTTAGGC
>NZ_RZTO01001286.1:0-1045 GCF_003997225.1 Mesorhizobium sp. M2C.T.Ca.TU.002.02.1.1 | reverse complement strand
CAGATCCCCTCGAGGCCGCTGCCGATGGCGTCGCCGCCCTTGCCGGTGCCGAACTTATTGGCCCAGCCGAGTCCCTGCTGCTCGATATCGGCAGCTTCAGGCTCCGGGCCGACCAAAGCCGCGTCGCCCGCGCCGTGGGTCTTGCCGAAGGTGTGGCCGCCGGCGATCAGCGCCACGGTCTCCTCGTCGTTCATCGCCATGCGGGCGAAGGTCTCGCGGATATCGCGAGCGGCGGCGAGCGGATCCGGATTGCCGTTCGGCCCTTCGGGATTGACGTAGATCAGGCCCATCTGCACGGCGCCGAGCGGGTTCTCGAGGTCGCGGTCGCCGCTGTAGCGCTCGTCGGCAAGCCACTTGCCTTCGGGGCCCCAGTAGATGTCCTGTTCCGGCTCCCACACATCGGCGCGGCCGCCGGCGAAGCCGAAGGTCTTGAAGCCCATCGATTCAAGCGCGACGTTGCCGGTCAGGATCATAAGGTCGGCCCAGGAGATCTTGCGGCCGTATTTCGCCTTGATCGGCCATAGCAGCCGGCGGGCCTTGTCGAGATTGACGTTGTCCGGCCAGCTGTTCAGCGGCGCGAAACGCTGCTGGCCGGCACCGGCGCCACCGCGGCCGTCGCCGATGCGGTAGGTGCCGGCACTGTGCCAGGCCATGCGGATGAAGAGCGGCCCGTAATGGCCGAAGTCGGCCGGCCACCAGTCCTGCGAATCCGTCATCAGCGCGGTGAGGTCCTTGATCACCGCATCGAGATCGAGGCTTTCAAATTCCTTGGCGTAGTCGAACGCCTCGCCCATCGGATCGGAGAGGTTGGAATGCTGGTGAAGAACCTGAAGGTTCAACTGGTTCGGCCACCAGTCACGGTTGGCCCGGCCGGCGGATCCATGCGCCACGGGGCATTTGCCAGCGCTTTTGTCGTCGGTTTTCGCGTCCATCTTAGTCTCCGATTTGCCGAGGTTTTGCCGAGGTTGAATTTTCGCCGAGGTTCCCGAAAAATTCGGGGCGGCCATTAGCCGCCAACCTGGAACGATTCCAGACTAGGCCGGCC
>NZ_RZTO01001285.1:0-1048 GCF_003997225.1 Mesorhizobium sp. M2C.T.Ca.TU.002.02.1.1 | reverse complement strand
GCGCTAGCGCGGGCCGGCATCGAAACCGGCTCGCTGCTCTTCATGCACGGCATCCAGCCGCGGCAAAACTGGTTCATGAGCCGCTCCGGCTACACCGGCGAGGACGGTTTCGAGATCGGCCTGCCTGAGAAGGACGCGCGCGATCTCGTCGTCAAACTCCTGGCGGACGAGCGTGTGCAGTGGATCGGCCTCGCCGCCCGCGACAGCCTGCGGCTCGAGGCCGGTCTTTGCCTGCATGGCCATGACCTGACGCCGGAAATCGACCCGGCAAGCGCCGGACTGATGTGGGCGATCTCCAAGGACGTCCGTGCCGCCGGCCATTTCATCGGCGCCGACGCGCTGCGCTCGATCCTCGAGCGCGGGCCGTCGCAGAAACGCGTCGGCCTGAAGCCCGACGGCCGCCAGCCGGTTCGCGCCGGCGCGGCGCTGGTCGATGCCGACGGCAATCCGGCCGGCCATGTCACGTCCGGCGGCTTCGGCCCCTCGACCGGCCACCCGGTCGCCATGGGCTACGTCGACACCGCGTTGGCCAAAGCCGGCACCAAGCTCTTCGCCGATGTCCGCGGGACGAAAATCCCGGTCGACGTCACGTCCCTGCCCTTCACCCCACACCGCTACCGCAAAGGATGATTTCCAGATGGCAAAGACCTATTTCACGCAAGATCACGAATGGCTCCGCGTCGAAGGCGGCGTCGCCATTGTCGGTATCACCGACTATGCGCAGGAACAGCTTGGCGACCTCGTTTTCGTCGAGCTGCCGGAGATCGGCCGCAAGCTCGCCAAGGGCGATACGGCCGTGGTCGTCGAATCCGTCAAGGCGGCGTCGGACGTCTACGCGCCGGTCGACGGCGAGATCACCGAGGCCAACGCTTCGCTGTCGGCCGACCCCTCGCTGGTCAATTCGGCCGCGACCGGCGACGGCTGGCTCTGGAAGATGAAGCTTTCCGACGAAAGCCAGCTCGACAGCCTCATGGATGAGGCCGCCTACAAAGCCCATATCGGCTGACATCAGGACATAAAGACATGACCGCAGCGCTTACTTCCTTCT
>NZ_RZTO01001284.1:0-1049 GCF_003997225.1 Mesorhizobium sp. M2C.T.Ca.TU.002.02.1.1 | reverse complement strand
GTCGATGTTCCTGCTGCAGGCCGCCAACATCGGCGCGTCGGTCTACCTGCCAGTCTATCTGCAATCGGTCGTCGGGCTTTCGGTGAGCGAATCCGGCACGGCGATGCTCGGCCTCCTGCTCGGCACAGTCGCCGGCGCCGCCTTCAGCGGCCGCATGATCCCGCGCTTCGTCCACTACAAGCGCATCGCCATGATCGGCCTCGGCCTGGCGATCGTCTGCATAGGCCTGCTCAGTGCCATTGCGGGACACGCCTCGCTGCTCGAAGTCGAAATCCTGACCACGCTGATCGGCCTGGGCAGCGGCACGACCTTTCCGGTCAGCACCGTCTCGGTCCAGAACGCGGTCGACCGCGCGCATCTCGGTGTCGCGACGGGCGTGCTGACCTTCCTGCGCACGCTGGGCGGCGCGCTGGGCGTCGCCATGCTCGGCGCCGTTGCGCTGGGTTTTGGCCTGCCCTTGGCCGCCGAAGGCTCGCAGACGCACATCCAGCTGACATCGGCAATGCCGTTCGTGATGATCTTCCTCACCGCCGGCATCACGCTCGTGCTGGCGCTGATCACGCTGGCCGTGATGCCTGAAAAGGAACTGCGCGGCCACGACGAGCATGCCGCGCCCGTGCTGGCGGAGTAGATTTCCCTGAGGTGTGTAGGGCTTCAGGTCAGCGCAGGAAGCTTGCTATTCGCAGGCCGGCTGAATAATACCTCAGTCGTGGACGCCGAGCTTCTTCTGCAAGCTCGTCGACGAGGTCGTGTACTGGAAGACGATGCGCTCGCCCGGGCTGATGACGCGCTTGGCCGCCTGCGCCATCAGCGCCACCTCATGGAAACCTGACAGGATCAGCTTCAGCTTGCCGGGATACCAGTTGATGTCGCCCACCGCAAAGATGCCTGGGATCGACGTCTGGAACTTCTCGGTGTCGACCGGGATCAGGTTCTCGTGAAGGTTGAGGCCCCATTCGGCGATCGGCCCGAGCTTCATGGTGAGGCCGAAGAACGGCAGCATGCTGGTGCACGGCACCTCGACGTCGCCGCCCGGACCGCCCTTGATG
>NZ_RZTO01001283.1:0-1050 GCF_003997225.1 Mesorhizobium sp. M2C.T.Ca.TU.002.02.1.1 | reverse complement strand
CCCCACGCCCCCCCGCCGCCCGCCACAGCCCGACCAGCCTGATCCTCCAGGCGGACAAGGCGCTCTACGCTGCCAAGGCGGGCGGACGCGACGCCACGCGGCTGGCCGAGCCGGACGTCGGCTTCCAGCCAATTCCGATTCCACGCAAGGCGTGAAAAGCTAGAGCGTTCCAAAGCACGGCGGGGAATGCGCCAAAACGCGCCTGCGCATGCGCTCTGGCTCAATCCGCCTCGCCGCCTGAACCCTTGCCGCACTCCGCCAGCACCTTGCCGATTGCGGCGCCTGCGCCTTTCAGCGGAAAGCTCATCCTGCCATATTTGTCGGCGGAAACCGCCACCTCGCCCTTGCCGCGCAAGAGCGCCAGCAGCGGATCGGAAGGGCCGGAGAGGTCTGCCGTGAAGTAATTGTACATCGCCTCCAGCACGAGCCTTTTGGTCACGCTCTTGCCTGCGGCCTTGAAGGTGAAGGAGCCCTTGGTGCCGGGCTCGAGCTGCCCGCCCGCGGTACCCAGATCGTAGCTCAGCACCGGCCTATCGAAGCAGGCCAGTATCAGATGCGCATCGCCCTTCGGTCCGCCGCAGACCGACGCCGTCAGCACGCTGCCGCCTTCGTCCTCCTCCATCTGGGCGGACCAGGCGCAGGGCGCGGCATGGGCGGGCAGGGTCGTGAGCAGTGCTACAATGAGTGTCGGCAATGCGGCTTTCATGATGTCCCCCTGTGCCAGGGGGATTATACAAGGATTGGCGGCAGGCGGCGAGTGGCTGAGCGCGCTCACCTGCTCTCGGCCGGCTCGAACAGTTCCACCAGATTGCCGGAAGGATCGACCAGCAGGATCTGCGAGCCGCCCGGTCCCGTCACGATTTCATTGCGGAAGCTGAGGCCTGCCGCCCGCAGCCGGGCAACCTCCGCCGCAATATCCTCGACGATCAGGTGAATGCGGTTCCAGCCCCCTGGGCCCGGCCGCTCGCCATCGGGCATCGGCCTGCCCGCCGAACTGGTCGGACCGCTAAGCAGCAGCCGAAGTGCTCCTCGCGTGACGTCCGCGAAGGC
>NZ_RZTO01001282.1:0-1056 GCF_003997225.1 Mesorhizobium sp. M2C.T.Ca.TU.002.02.1.1 | reverse complement strand
GTTGCCTTCCATGACCTTCTGCTGCTTGAGCACGTCCTCGATGCGGGCGTTCTCGATGTCGAAATTGGCGTCGCCGATCTTCTTGTCGGCCTGGGCGAGCGTGTCGAGCACCGTGCCGGACTGCTCGATCTTGGTGCGCATGTCCTGCACGACCTGCTTGGTCTTGGCAATTTCGGCATCGAAATTCTGCAATGTCGCCATTGGGGCCTCCCGCTTCGGCATCCGGTTCCGTGTCGTGGCGGCGAATATATGTGGGGCTTCAAGGGATTGAAAGAAGGAAGACAAACAGAGGCGCCAAAACAAAAGAATTGGTTAGACCCTTGAAAGACAAGGCAAGCATGCGCATGGTGTCCAATAATGCGCGCTGCCGTCGAACAGCTTCAGCTTATATGCCTTAAGTTATTGTTTTTACGGACGGCCAAGGCGATGAAACAGCGCCGGCAAATCTCTAGAGCGGTTCGCCGTTTCCCGGAAACGGCGAACCGCTCTATCTCTTTGCAATAGCGATCAGGGCTTGGGGTCGGCCTTTAGATAGGCAATCACGTTGGCGATGTCGTCATCGCTGGTCAGGCCGGTAAAAGCCATCCTGTTGCCGGGAACCTTCTGCTTGGGCGCCTTGAGATATTCCGTGAGGTTGGCTTCGTCCCAGACGAGGCCCGCGGCGCCGGCATCCTTCATGGCTTGCGAATAACGGCTCTGGAAGCTCTCGGCCGAGCCGGCCTTGCGGCCGACGACGCCCAGCAGATGCGGGCCGACCTTGTCGCGATCCGTCGCTGCCTCATGGCAAGCGATGCAACGGTTGAAGACCTTCTTGCCCAGCGCCGCATCGCCGGCGGCATGCGCGGCAAGGCCACCGGCAAGCAGGAAGACGGCGGCGGACGAGACGGCTCGAAACATGGCTGACCCCGGAGAGTTCTGGCTGTCGGCGTTATAAGGCGAAGCCTTGACAAAGGCCACAGCCGGCGGCGCGGGCAATCGCAGCGGCTCAGGCCTGCTGCGCCAGATCGCGGCGCAGAAAATCGTGCAGCCGATCGACGGCCGGCGTCGTCGACAGCC
>NZ_RZTO01001281.1:0-1057 GCF_003997225.1 Mesorhizobium sp. M2C.T.Ca.TU.002.02.1.1 | reverse complement strand
GGCTCAGGCTAACCTTTATATACATAAGTATTTTCTCAATTAGCCGACATTGATTAAGTCGAACTCGTTTTTCGAACAAGGGTGGCGCCCGATGACGAGGTTACGGTTCCTTAAGATACCATTCCTGATGGTCACAGCGATCTTGGCGGCGACGCAGGTTTCTTATGCCGATGCTTGCTCGACGCTGAGAAGGCAGATACTGTCCAGCGGTCGTGACTCGGCGGGCCCCGAGCTTGCGCAACTGCGGCGCCAGCTTGCCGCGATCCAAGGGCTGGAGAGGCAGCGCCGATGCACCGCCAGCAGCGCTGTCGGGGGCTTCTTCAATGCCTGCGGGGATCTCGTGCGGAGCCGGACCGAGGTGCAGCGCCGGATCGCCAGCATCGGCAATTCCGGCCGCGACTCCTCCGCGTTGCAGGCGAGATACGTCGCCCTCGGTTGTCAGGCGGCTCCCAAGCGGCAGCAGGCGCCCCAGCAGGCGTCCGACACGGAGGCTTCCGCCCCGACGTCCGGCGGGAACGCGCTGCTGTTTTGCGTCCGCCTCTCCGACGGCTATTTCTTCCCGGCGCCGAACTCGCAATTCGCGCGGGCCAGGGACCGCGAGGATACGGTCGATCAATGCCGCTACATCTGCGACGATGCGGGCGTCGATCTCTATACGCTGAGCGATCCGAGCCTCGAGACAGACCAGATGGTGGCGGTCGACACGCGCAAGCCCTATACCGAGCTGCCAACCGCCTTCCGCTATCGCGACGCCGCCGAATTCAAGGCCTGCGACCTCAAGCGCTACTCCGAGCGCGTGGCCGAGCTCAGGGCGCGCACGGTGACGCAGGGTAACATGGAAAACGCCGTCATTCCCTTGCCGACATCAAGGCCGGATCTGGGCACGGTCTCGGATATTCCGTCGAGCAGCGCTCGGGGCGCGGAAGCGAATACCACCAGCTCGATCGCACGGTCCGAGGCGGTTGCTCCGTCAGATGCAAAGCCGGTGCGCATAGTCGGGCCGGCTTTCTTCCCGGCAAATTGATCCCGCCGTTGTTTCCGGTGTTGAGGCATCCGT
>NZ_RZTO01001280.1:0-1066 GCF_003997225.1 Mesorhizobium sp. M2C.T.Ca.TU.002.02.1.1 | reverse complement strand
CCTCACCGTCGGCACGCCGTTCGAAATCATCCTGCAATCGCTGCCGACCATCAAAACCGACGCCAAGCTGCGCGAGGTCGCGCCGCAATCGGAGGGCGCCACGCGCTCCCGCCGCGTGCGGCTGACACTGATCAATCCACCGTCGGCGTTCCGGCTCGGCTCGACGATCACCGCGACACGCATGACCAAGGTCGCGCCGACAATCGAACTGCCGATGTCGGCGCTGCTCGAAAAGGACGGCTCGCAAAAGGTCTGGATCGTCGATCCGCAATCCTCCAGCGTGAGCGCGCACGAGATCAAGGTCGCCGCCAAGAGCGGCGGCAGCTTCACGGTGGCGGAGGGGCTCGAGGCCGGCATGCGCGTCGTCACCGCGGGCGTGCACAGCTTGAGCGAAGGCCAGAAGGTCAAGGTGCCGGAGGGCGGGGTCTGATGAAGGGCTTCAATCTCTCGGACTGGGCGCTCAGCCACCGTTCGCTGGTCTGGTATTTCATGCTGGTCTTCGTGGCGGCCGGCATCTTCTCCTATCTCAATCTCGGCCGCGAGGAAGACCCCGCCTTCACCATCAAGACCATGATCATCCAGGCCAACTGGCCCGGCGCCTCGGTCAAGGAGACGGTGCAGCAGGTGACCGACCGCATCGAGAAGAAGCTCGAGGAGCTCGACAGCCTCGACTACACCAAATCGATCACCACTGCCGGCCAGACCGTCATCTTCGTCAACCTGAAGGACACCACCAAGGCGCGCGACGTCGTGCCGAACTGGCTTCAGGTGCGCAATATGGTCAACGACATCAAGGCGCAGTTCCCGCAAGGCGTGCAGGGGCCGTTCTTCAACGACCGCTTCGGCGACGTCTACGGCAACATCTATGCCTTCACCGCCGACGGGCTGACACCGCGCCAATTGCGCGACTATGTCGAGGATGTCCGAACCAAGATCCTCACCGTGCCAAATGCCGGCAAGGTCGATCTGGTCGGCGCGCAGGACGAGGCGATCTATCTCGAATTCTCGACGCGCCAGATCGCGGCGCTCGGCCTCAACCAGCAGCAAATCGTCGCCAGTTTGCAGG
>NZ_RZTO01000127.1:0-10640 GCF_003997225.1 Mesorhizobium sp. M2C.T.Ca.TU.002.02.1.1 | reverse complement strand
CTTCCTGATGGCGGCAACCAATGCGGCAAACGAGTGATCCCGCGCCGTCCCGGAAGCTGCGGCCCCTCAAAAAATCCGCATTCGCAAAACTATGATGTTGCCTAGTCGCTGCCGGAATGGCAGTCTATGTTGCAATGCAGCAATTTCGAAAGGCCGATAGGATGGCTTCGATTTTTGGCTTCAGATCCCGGGATCCGGCGCGCGACCGGCAGACCGATCTTCAGCGTTTCGACCGGCTGGCGAAGCTGTTCGACCAGATCACGGCGGAGATCGAGGCAGAGAAAACCGGGCTGGAGAACCGTTACAAGTCGACGGCCGCCAACGCGGCCTTTCTGGTCGAGGCGATGGAGAACGGTTCGGCGTCGGCCAGCAAGGGATCGGATGTCAGCGCGATGACCAACTCGATCCTGAACTGCGAGCGGCGCATTGCGGAGCTCGCTCGCCAGAAAGGTTTGATGAAGGAACTGCGTCATTCGCTCGACGCGATCGTCGAGGATGGTTCCAATCGGCTTGCTGCGCAGGCGACGGCAAGAGGCTGATGGCGCGGTAGGCGCCGTCATCGGTACGAGACATTAGAGGAGTTCGAGGGCGGAAGATCGGAAGCGGCTCGCTCGCACGGGCCAGGAATGACTTTGGGTTGGGCGGACAACACAAGGTGAGTTTGTTATGAACGCAGATCCGGACGACACCTCCACCATGGCGGCTTGCGCGATGTCGCATGCGCCAGGGAGCAGATTAACCAGCCTGAGGCTAGGCTTCATCGGAGCCCTATTTGCGGCTACGGCGACCCTTGCGGCAAGCCTGCACCCCGCGCATGCGCAAGAGGCGCAGCAAGAGCTGAAAAGCGCACCGTCCTTCGTCGACAATTTCTTGAATTTCAACCAGTCCCGCTGGTTCGTCTCGGACGGCTGGACCAATGGCGCCCATCAGAACTGCACCTGGTCGAAGGATCTCGTGCGGCTTTCCGACGGGGTGCTGTCGCTGGGCTTCGAAAAACGCAAGCTGAAGGACCGCGATTTCGCCTGCGCCGAGATCCAGACCAAGCAGCGCTTCGGCTACGGCGTCTACGAGGCGCGCATGAAGACCGGCACCGGCTCCGGCCTCAACGCCGCCTTCTTCTCCTATATAGGCCCGCAGGACAAACAGCCCTGGGACGAGATCGACTTCGAGGTCCTCACCAAGGACCCGTCGAAAGTGCAGGTCAACAGCTATATCCAGGGCAAGCCGAAGAACGGCAAGCTGGTCGACGTCGAGGGCGGCGCCGACAAGGGCTTCAACGATTACGGCTTCGTCTGGGAAAAGGACCGGCTGCGCTGGTACGTCAACGGCAAGCTCGTCCATGAAGTGACCAACCCGGACGAGCTGCCGAAGCATTCGCAGAAGATCTTCTTCAGCCTCTGGGGCAGCGACAAGCTGACCAACTGGATGGGCGCCTTCACCGATCCGGGCAGCAAGGTGACCATGCAGGTCAAGCGTGTCGCTTTCACGGCTCTGGGCCAGCCATGCCAGTTTCCGGAATCGCTGGCATGCAGCATAAGTAACAGCAACTAGGCCGTTGGACCTGGGGACATCTGAACCGGCCGGACCGCTTTTGTGGCCCGGCCTTTGACAGGAATAGAACCAAAATGAATTTGACGGTGTTTGGGATTGGCTATGTCGGTCTCGTCCAGGCCGCTGTGCTTGCCGAGGTCGGCCACGAGGTGGTGTGCGTCGATGTCGACGAGAAGAAGGTCGAGCGGCTCAACCAGGGTTTGATCCCGATTTTCGAACCGGGCCTCGAAAGCCTCGTCAAGGAAAACCACGCGGCCGGCCGCATCCGCTTCACCACGGATGCAGCAGCGGCGGTCAGGCATGGCCAGATCCAGATGATCGCGGTCGGCACGCCGCCCGGCGAGGATGGCTCGGCCGATCTGAAATATGTGCTCGCCGTCGCCGAGACCATCGGCCGCGAGATGGACAGCCCCAAGATCGTCGTCGGCAAGTCGACCGTGCCGGTCGGCACTTGCGAAAAGGTGAAGGCCAGGATCGCGGAAACGCTGAAGAAGCGCGGCCGCGAGGACCTCGCCTTCGACGTCGCCTCGAACCCGGAATTCCTCAAGGAGGGCTCGGCGGTCGCCGATTGCATGAAGCCGGACCGCATCATTGTCGGCACCTCCAGCGAGGACACCGAGATGGTGATGCGCGAGCTCTACGCGCCGTTCAACCGCAACCACGAGAAGATGATCGTGATGGATGTGCGCAGCGCCGAATTCACCAAATACGCCGCCAACTGCATGCTGGCGACCAAGATCAGCTTCATGAACGAGATGGCCAATCTCGCCGAGCAGCTGGGCGCCGACATCGAGGAGGTGCGCAAGGGCATCGGCTCGGATCCGCGCATCGGCTACCACTTCATCTATCCCGGCCTCGGCTATGGCGGCTCCTGCTTCCCGAAGGATGTGCGCGCGCTGATCAAGACCGCCGAGGGCGTCAAGTTCGACGCCAAATTGCTGCGCGCCGTCGAGGAGCGCAACAATGCGCAGAAGTCGGTCCTGTTCGACAAGGTCAACCACTATTTCAAGGGCGCTCTCAGGGGCAAGACGTTTGCCGTCTGGGGGCTCGCCTTCAAGCCCAACACCGACGACATGCGCGAGGCGCCGTCGCGCACGCTGATGGAAGCGCTATGGGCGGCCGGCGCCAAGGTGCAGGCCTACGATCCCGAGGCGATGCAGGAGTGCCAGGCGATCTACGGCCTGCGCGAGGATCTGCTTTTGTGCGGCACCAAGGAGGCGGCACTGCGCGGCGCCGACGCGCTGCTGATCTGCACCGAATGGAAGAGCTTCCGCGCGCCGTCCTTCGACGCGCTCAAGGATGCGCTGACGACGCCGGTCATCTTCGACGGCCGCAATCTCTACGATCCCAAGGTGATCGCGCGCTACGGCATCGAATATTTCTCGATCGGCAGGATGGCGGCATGACGATGGCTGCTTGCCTCGAGGGCAATTGTCGTCGCCACGTCCGCGACACAACGCCGGCGAACGGCGCATCGGCAATAAAATAATGAGGTCACCAATGGCTTCGCGGCAGAGACCCACAGTCACCGTCATCGTCCCCACCTTCAATCGGGAGAAGTTCCTGCCCGAATGCATTGGCAGCCTGCTGCGGCAGACTGTGGTGCCGGATCAAATCCTGATCGTGGACGACGGTTCGACCGATAATACTGGTGCGGTCGCCGCCTCGTTCGCGGCCCCGGTGGAATATCACCGCAAGGAAAACGGCGGCAAGTCGACGGCGCTGAATTTCGCCCTGAAGCACTGCACGGGCGATTTCGTCTGGATATTCGACGACGACGACGTCGCGCACCCGACGGCGCTGGAACGGTTTCTCGCCGCCTTCGAGCGGGAACCGGACGCCGATTTCGCTTTCGGCGAATATGCGCGCTTCCAGCGCTCGGCCCAGATCGAGGAGCAGGATTACGAGATCGTCGCCTTCGGCCACGTCACCCCGGACAATTTCTTCCCGTCCCACCTCGAATATTGCCACGTCCACCAACCCGGTCTCCTGGTGCGCCGCGAATGCTATGACGAGGTGGGAGGCTTCAACGAGACCCTGGTCCGGTCGCAGGACTATGAGATGATGTTGAGGCTCGCTCGCCGGTTCAAGGCGATCCGGGTCGACGGCCTGATGTTCTTCCAGCGCCAGCACGACATGGTCCGCGGCAGCACCAAGGTGGTGATTTCCTACACCGACCGGATAAAGGCCTGGGGCTCGTACGACCGCGTGATCATGGAAGAGATCTACAAGTCGGTCGATCTCCACGAATATCTCGATCGCTCGGAACAGGCATTGCCGAAAACGGCCGATCTCGAAATGCAGGCGGTGCTGCAGCGCTCGAGCATCATGGCGAGGAAGGGGCTATGGCATCATGCGGCCGCGGACATCCGCCGCTACGCCCAGCTTGCCGAGCGAGCCGGAAAGACGTCGCTCAGTGACAAGGAGCGCGCCATCGTGCGGCGCACCTTCGAAGCCTATGACACGGGCTTGGCCACCGCCCCCGCCGACGAATTCGTCTCGGCTGTGAAGGCATGGAAGCCAGGTCCGCTGAAGGCCGACATCGTCAGGGAATACATGCACTCCTTCCCGCATTTTCTCGCCCGCGATTTGAAGGCGGGAAAACTCGTTCCTGCATCGAAGCTCTTGCGGGAGTACTCGACGCTGTCTCTTTCAGGCTCGGTCAGCCGCCTCTGCCGGGCAATGACGTCGAAGCTTCCGTTGCCGCGCAGTGCAAGCTGACGACCTGCAATCGAGCGCCGCCGGACAACGCTGGACCGAACTAGGAGCCAACCGATGAAAGTGCTTTTTGCAAGCGGCAACGGATACATTCCCGAGTTCACCGGCGGCGTGCAATCCAACACCCATCATCTGGTCGAACAGCTGATCGAGCATGGCCACCAGGCATCGGTCCTCGCCTCGCTGTTCGGCGACGGCATGTTCGGCTTCAAGGCACGCGCTAAGATGAAGCTGTTGCGGCAGCCCGCGGTCGTCGACAATTTTCCCGGCTATCCGGTGTTGCGCGCCTGGTTCCCCTGGGAGGCGGCCGGCTTCGCCGTCAGGAAAACCAGGCCCGATGTCGCCGTCGTGCAGTGCCACAAATCCGTCCTGCTCGGAAAGGCGCTCCTTGCCGAAAGCGTGCCGCTGGTCGTCTATCTGCACAATGTCGAGTTTCACGAGCTCGCCGGCGATCCGCGCGAACTCGGTTCGGCGCTTTACATCGCCAATTCGGAGTTCACCGCGCGCGTCTACAAGGAAAAATTCGGCATCGAGTCCGTCGTGCTTCCGCCGACCATCAACGACGCCCTCTATTGCACGCACACCACCGGCGAATTCGTCACCATGATCAATCCCTATGAGGAAAAGGGGTTCGATCTGGCTGTGAGGATTGCGGCCGCCTGTCCGGAGATCCCCTTCCTCTTCGTCGAGAGCTGGAAGCTGGACGACGATCATCGCGCCCGTGTCGAGAAGACCATCGCGCCGCTCGGCAACGTCACGCTCGAAAACCGCACCAACGACATGAAGACGGTCTATGGCCGTACCAGGATCCTGCTTGCGCCGAGCAAATGGGAGGAGGCCTGGGGCCGAGTCGCGTCCGAGGCGCATTGCAGCGGCATCCCTGTCGTCGGATCGCGGCGCGGCGGCTTGCCCGAGGCGATCGGTCCGGGGGGCGTGGTGCTCGACTATGACGCGCCGCTCGCCGACTGGGCCGCGGCGGTAAGGCGCCTGTGGAACGATCGCCAGGAATACGACCGGCTTTCGGCCGCGGCACTCGCCTTCTCCAAACGCCCGGAGCTCGATCCCGCGCGGCAATTGGTGGTGTTTCTCGATCTGCTCGAAAGAGCGGCCCGGCAAGGCGTTCGCCGCGCTGCGTAGTTTGGCGAGCTGGAAGACAAAGTTGATCTGCTGCGTTGCACCAAAATTGTTGCGACGCAGCATTGCTCATACTAGGTTGTGCCGACAGGAGTCAAAGTTCATGCCGTATGTGTCAGGCTTTGCCGGCGACGTTTCCAGCCTGATCCGGGCGAGAACACCCTGCCGATGAGGATCTGTTTCGTAGTCGACAAGTTTCCCACCCTGTCCGAGACATTCGTGCTCGATCAGATTGCCGGATGCCTCGAGAGAGAGATGGAAGTTAGTGTCGTCTGCAACGAGATGGCCTTTGGCAAGGACAGCAATGTGGACGATGCACGTTGGCGGACATTGCCCGGGCCCGTCGTTTCCTGGTGGGGTGGCCTGAATCGCTACCGCTCGTTGCTCAGGAAATGGTCCGGCAGGTTTTGGGACAAGCTTTCGACCTTCATCGACCTGGCTAACGCGCACAAGCTGCGAAACGTCGATGTGATCGTGGCGCATTTTGGCCATAACGGCCTGCGCGTCGCTCGCATTATGAAACGGCGCAGGATTTCCGCGCCTTTGGTGACCATTTTCCACGGCACAGATGTCGGCAGGCCGATGCATGACAACGCACTCGGCTACTACAGGCCCGTTTTTGAACAAGGGGCTCTCCAACTGCCTGTGAATGCGTTCTTCCGCCAGGCCCTGATCGATGCCGGCGCCGAGCCGGCGCAGGTCGCGGTCCACCACATGGGCATTCGCCCCGGCGAGATCGAATATCGCTGGCGCTGCTGGCAGGGACGTACGCTGTCCTTCATCTCGGTTTGCCGGCTGACCGAGAAAAAGGGGACCGAATATGCGCTTCGCGCGCTCGCCGGCCTGCCGCATCGCGACTGGATCTATTCGGTGATTGGCGGCGGAGAATTGTTGGAGCAGTTGAAGCGCACCGCCATCGATCTCGGTATTGCCGACAGGGTGAGTTTCCTTGGCCCGCGACCGCACGGCGAGGTCAAGCAGCGCCTGCGTGACGCCGATGTCTTTCTTCTGCCAAGCGTCGCCGGGCGAGACGGCGATCTGGAAGGAATCCCGGTTGCGCTCATGGAGGCGATGGCCGGCGGCCTGATCGCTGTCAGCACCTATCATTCGGGGATTCCCGAACTGATCGAGGATCACAAGACAGGCTTCCTCGTACCCGAACGGGACGTCGCGGCGCTTGCCGGTAAGCTCGCCTGGATCGCCGAGAACCCGGGCCCATGCGAGCCGATAGCGCTTGCCGCCCGAAGGAAGGTCGAGGCGGATTTCAATGCCGATATCTTGAACGAACGCTTTGCGCAGATCGTCGCGCGGCTGGGGGAGACCGGATCCGTCACATGAACGCCAACCCGCCGCCCCCTCAATTCGGTCGCGTAGCCTTGCGCGGCGGGCTGGTCACGGCTGGCGCCCAAGGCTTCAAGATAGCGATCCAGTTCCTTTCGGTCGTCATCCTTGCCCGGCTGCTTGTTCCCGAGGATTTCGGCCTGGTGGCTTCCGTGGGACCGATCGTGGCGTTTGTCGGCCTGCTCCAGGATCTCGGCCTCCAGCAGGCGGTCATCCAGCGCAAGGAGATCGATCAGCGGCAACTCAACCAGGTCTTCTGGCTGAGCGCGGTTGTCGGCCTGTGCGCCGGGGCGGTCGTGGCTTGCCTGGCCCCCGCCATTGCCGCCTTCTACGGCGACCAGCGAATGTGGGGAATAACACTTGCTTCCGCCGTGCCGCTGCTTTTTGGCAGTCTTGCCGCCGTGCCGCTTGCCCTCATGAACCGCCATCTGCAATTCGGCCAGCTTGCGCTCAACGACACAATCACCGCGGCCGTCGGCCTGCTCGCCACCGCAACCGCGGCGTATTGCGGGCTTGGCTATTGGTCGCTGGTTTTGGGCCCGGCTGTTTCAGCCGTCGTGGCGCTGGCTGCCGGCTGGTTGGTGACGCGCTGGATGCCGTCCTGGCCGAATCTGAAGATCGACGGCGACATATTCAGGTTCGGCGCGAACCTCACGGGCTTCAACCTTGTCAATTTTCTCTCCCGCAACCTCGACAACATCCTCATCGGAAAATATTCCGGCGCGGTCGAACTGGGCTACTATGATCGCGCCTACAAGCTGCTCCTCTTTCCGCTGCAGAACATCAACCAGCCGCTGACGCGTATCATGGTGCCGCTTCTCAGCCGCATCCATGAAGACAAGCAGCGCTTTCGAGACATCTACGTCCGGACAAACTGGCTGCTGGCCGTCATCACCATGCCCGGCATTGCGACGCTGACGCTGACTTCGGAGCAGGTGGTCAGGCTTCTCTTCGGCGAGCGTTGGATGGCTGTGGCGCCGATTTTCGCCTGGCTGGGCATCGCCGGCCTGATGCAGTCCGTATCGAGCACCACGGGGTGGATATTCATCTGCCAGGGCAAGACGAAGACGATGTTCCATTGGGGCATCTATTCGTCGCTGACGACGGTCGCCTCGTTCATCGTCGGCCTGCATTGGGGGGCGATCGGCGTCGCGGCCGCCTATGCCATCAGCGGTTATGTGCTGCGCGTCCCGGTGCTCGCCGCCATGATCCATCGTGTCGGCCCGGTGACAGCCGGCGATTTCCTGGGCATACAGGGGCTCTTCATCGTCTCGTCGCTGCTCGCCTGGCTCTCGTACCTGTCGCTGCCGGCGTTGCTGACCAATCAGTCGGACCTGCTCGCGATCCTCGTCGCGATTGCCCTAAATTACGGGTTCGCCCTGGCCCTCATGCTTGCTGTTCCGCAGTCGCGCAAGGCGTTGCTCGCCACTCTTGCCAACGTTGCCGGCAACATTGGGTGAGCGGCTGCCTATCACGGACGACAACTGCCTCGTTGCCGACATTGCCGACGCATGCTCATCTAGAACCGCCTCGAGGCTTGCCCGCCGATAGTGGTCCAGATTGCCGATGAATCTGCCGAGTTTTTCGGCTGCTTCCGACGGCGTCACGGTATCGATGTCGAGCAGAAGGTCGGCGACGCCGATGCGCTTGGCGACTTCCTTCGTCTTGAATTCATAGGCGATCGGCAGCACAGGCGTGCCGACGCAAAGCGACATGATCATCATATGCATGCGCGTCGCGACGACGAAGTCGCAATCCTTCACCAGCGACATCAGTTGGTCGGGCGTATGAAATGCGGCGTCGACATTGACGTGTTTGGCGATCTCCGGGTCGAGTCCACCCACGACCGCCCTCGCAGTCTTGGCGTCGTCATGGGCATATTCGGGCACGCCCTGGCAGGTTGAAACGAAGGTCACCTCTTTGGCGTGGTCTCTGACAAGAATTGTGGCGATCTCCCGGATCGAATCGAGATAGCGGCGCATGCCATCCTCACCGTCGCTGACGAAGCTCCAGTGGCGAACGGAAATGGCGACACGGCCCGTCGGCGCCGGTGCGGTGCCGAGAAGTTTCTTGATCCTGTCGGAATCCGCCAGGGCAAACACGGCATCGGCGACCACATGGCATTTGCCCGGGTCCTTCACCAGGTCCAGTATGTGGTTTCGGGATCGCTCGTCACGCAGCAGGATGAGCGGAGCCCGGTCAAAGATCGGGCCCAGTTCCTGGCGATTGTAGCTTTTCTTGAACGGGCCGAGCGACTGCGTGAAGAAGATTGGGTCCTTTCCCAACATCGCGTCGATGCGGAATTGATTGAGGCGCTTTTCAAGATCGTAATTCTCGACGAGATAAGTTCCGCCTGTCGTCACCACCAGGTCGGCGCTCGCATAGGCTTCAAGGCCGCGGCGGTCGTCCTGGCTGAAGAAAACGCTGCCGGCGGCGCCGTTTTGCGCGAAGCGATGCAAGGCGCGCCAGACTCCCCGATTGTAGATCGACTTGAGCCGGCCCTTGATCCCGCCGCCACGCTGATCCTTGAATAGGGATTCCGACAACAGCTTGTGGAATTCGAGATCCGGGTAATCTTTCTTCGGGTAAAGCCTGGCCGCGACGTCGGGCTGACTGTCGAAAACCAGGAACCGCACATCGCCGCCGGCGATCGATCTGAGAATATGGCGGATAGCCAAGAGGATCGCGGCATCGCCCGTGTTCAGACACACCGTGTTTTCGATCACGACTTTCATGGGGAAACCTCGTTTCGCGTCCGTCGCCAGGTCAGCGGCGGTTAAAACGGCATGTTTTGCCGAAGTGGTTGCCACGCGATCCGCGTCGCGATCCTGGCGTGGTGCGCCACGCTGGCAGCCAATGAGGAATCCAGATCGACGCCAAGCAGGGCCAGAGTATCGTATCATTTTTGCAGTGCAACAAAAAATGTGCGGGCGTTTGCTCCGCCGCACCAAAAATGTTGCGATGCAGCAAAAGCTGTACTAGCATCGCCGATGGGTGGGCCCAACAGCGGTCGAGTTACATGCTGCATGTCTTGTACCTTGTGCATGACGTATCCGACCCGGCGGTGCGCCGGAGGGTCCAGATGCTCAAGGCAGGCGGCGCCGGGGTCACCCTGGCGGGCTTCCGCCGCACCACCAGCCCGGTCGCCGAGATCGAAGGCATCGAGCCTGTCGACCTCGGCGCGACGCGCGACGGCCGATTCGCGCAACGCCTCGGCGCGGTCGCCAAGGCAGCCTTGTCGATCGGCGCGAAGCTGGGCGCCATGCCCACGCCCGATCTCATCATCGCGCGCAATCTCGAAATGCTGGCGCTGGCCCGCCGCGCCAATGCTGCTCTCGGGGCAAACGTGCCGATCGTCTATGAGTGCCTGGACATTCACCGTCTGGTGCTGCGCGACGATTTCGTCGGCAGGACGTTGCGCGGCGCCGAGCGTCGTCTCGCCCGCGACGTGAAGCTTCTGGTGACGAGCTCGCCGGCCTTCATCGCCAATTATTTCGAGCCGTTCGGGCAGATCGTCGCACCCGTCGAGTTGATCGAGAACAAATATTTCGAGACGGCATCCGGTGTCGCCGCGCGGTCCCTCGAGGACGACAGCCCGGCGTCGCCGCCCTGGCGCATCGGCTGGTTCGGCGCGCTGCGCTGCCGCCGCTCGCTGGAGCTGCTGGCCGATTTCACCCGCCGCCAGGCGGGGCGTTTCGAGGTCGTGCTCAGGGGCCGTCCGGCGCTGTCCGAGTTCCCGGACTTTCATGGCTTCGTCGAGGCCGAGCCCTGGCTTTCGTTCGAGGGGCCTTACCGCAACCCGGAGGACATGGCGTCAATCTACGGGCAGGTGCATTTTTCCTGGGCGATCGATTTCTTCGAAGCCGGCCAGAATTCCGAATGGCTGCTTCCCAACC
>NZ_RZTO01001279.1:0-1068 GCF_003997225.1 Mesorhizobium sp. M2C.T.Ca.TU.002.02.1.1 | reverse complement strand
TCCCGCTGGTGCTGGGCAAGGGCAAGCGGCTGTTCGGCGACAACGCGATGCCGGCCGCCTTCAAGCTCGTCAAATCGCAGGCTTCCACCACCGGCGTCATCATGGCGACCTATGAGCGCGGAGGCGAAATCCGTACGGGCTCGTTCGCCCAGCAGGAGCCTTCGCAAGCCGAGCTCGAACGGCGCAGGACCTGGAAGTAGCGTCCAGGCTTGTTTCCTCGCATCCAGCAAAGCGCTACGCCATGCACACATTTTCCGTGACTGGCGTGACTGATCAGGCCGAGGCTTGATCGCCAGGTGGTTCCCCCAATCCGTCGCTGCTTCGCAGCGCCACCTTTCCCCCTCCGGAGGGAAAGGAAGGGAGCCTTGCTGGACGAGCGTTGACGGCAAAAGGCTTGGCGCGTTTCCTCTACCCCGTCGATCGGGGGAGAGGTGGCCCGGCGAAGCCGAGACGGAGTGGGGGTCGACCAGCGCTCACGCTGCCTGGCGATAGCGCGAAAGCCCCTCGCGGATATGGCCGGCAAAAGCCTGCGCGGCCGGCGCCGTGGCGTGCTTCGGCAGATGCAGGTTGACGGAGAAATTCGGCAGCGCTGGAAGGCCAGCATCGGACAGGATGTCGAGATCGGCCGGCACCGTCGAGGCAAGCCAAGCGGTCACGGCGAGGTCCGACCGCACCGTGGCGGTGGTCGCATCGATGTTGCCGTTCTCGAACACGGTGCGCCAGTCGAGTCCGTGCTCGCCAAGTGCCGCCAGCACCGCCGGCCGGAAGGCGCAGGTGTCAGCGACGATGGAAACCGGCAGCGGCCGCTTGAGCCTTGCCGCCCCGCCTCTGGCGCCGACCCAGACCAGCCGGTCGACAAGCAGGCATTCGCCCGCGGTGGGACCGGTGCGCTCCTCGATGACGGCAAGGTCGATGGTGCCCGCCGCCAGGGCCGCCGCAAGTTCCGGCGAGGAAGCGCAGACCAGCGAAATTTCGACCTGCGGATAGGCTTCGGCATAGGCCTTCAGCACAGGCGCGAGCAGCGTGCCGACAAGATCGTAAGGCACGCCGACCCGCACCCGCCCGGCA
>NZ_RZTO01001278.1:0-1069 GCF_003997225.1 Mesorhizobium sp. M2C.T.Ca.TU.002.02.1.1 | reverse complement strand
CCTCAGCTTCGCGTAGTGGGTGTCCTTGCGCGTGCCGGGCTTGTTGCTTTTCTCGTCGCTCATGCGGCCTCTATAGCGATCCCGACCGGCCAAGGATACGGCCTGCGGCAATGAATGCCGGACATCCTCGAAAAACCCTCGCCGCGCCGGTTGACACCCACCGGCCTTGCCGCCATAAGGCGCTTCGCTGATTTCGGAGAAGATCTTACTCGGGCTCCGGATCGGCAGAAATGCCTCGTTGCATGGCTCCGGCGGCAGACTGGAGAGGTGCCCGAGTGGTTAAAGGGGACGGACTGTAAATCCGTTGGCTTAGCCTACGTTGGTTCGAATCCAACCCTCTCCACCACTGCCGGCCCGGAAGCCCTGAACGAACAAGTCTCGGACCGAAAGTGCATGGCGCTTTTCGGGTGAATCCGGTACTTCAGTGCAAGGCGCGGGTATAGCTCAGTGGTAGAGCAGCAGCCTTCCAAGCTGAATATGCGGGTTCGATTCCCGCTACCCGCTCCAGATTTCTTCTTCGCATGCTCCAAAGAAAACGCCGCGCACCGTGGCGCGCAGCGTCTTCCTGTCATCCAGCCGTTTAGCTGTTAGCTGTTGAAGGCCGACGCGACCTGATGGTTCTGCGGGATCTGGCCGTTCGGCGTCAGCTTGTCGACGATGCCCGGCAGCGCCGTGGAGAGCTGCTGCAGCAATTCCTGCTCGCTCATGCCGGTGCGCTGCGCGATCTCGCGGATCACCGCCGGCCCGAGCGCCGAGCCAAGATCACCAGGGTTGATCGACTGGTTCTGGCCGGTGCCGACCCAGGAATCGGCGATGTTGCCGTGGCCGGCATCCTTCAGCTTGTCGAGCAGGCCGCCGAGGCCACCGAGCAGGCCGCCATCGGCCGACGCGTCGGTTCCCGCAGGCGTCGGCGCCGGCGCTTGCGGCGCGGCCGCTTCCTCGCTTCTGCCGCTCAGCATCTTGCCGACCAAAAGCGCGCCGAGCGCGATCATCAGGGGTTTGGTGATGTTGCCGCCCGGAACGGCGTTGTCAAAAAGGCCCATAACGGATCTCCTTATCCAGCCAAGTC
>NZ_RZTO01001277.1:0-1070 GCF_003997225.1 Mesorhizobium sp. M2C.T.Ca.TU.002.02.1.1 | reverse complement strand
GACAGGCCCAATAGGTCTCGCCCTTGGCCGGGCATTCGAGGACGCCGGCGAGCGAGCGCCCCTCCTCGACCACGGCGACGCTGACGCACCAGGAATGCAAACCATCGAGAAAACCGCGCGTGCCGTCGATCGGGTCGACGACGAAGGTGCGGCGCGCCGACAGCCTGGCGTGGTCATCGGCGGTCTCTTCCGACAGCCAGCCGTAATCCGGACGTGCCCTGAGCAGGGTCTCGCGCAGATAGGCGTCCGCCGCGTGATCGGCCTCGCTGACCGGCGAAGTGCCGCCCTTCATCCACACTTGCGGGTTGTTGCCGAAATAACCCATGGCGATGGCGCCGGCCTCGCGGGCGGCATCGCGCAGCAGAGCGAGGTCGTCGCGGGCCTCGCTCGAGGTCAGTTGGTCAAGCACCGGCAAGGGTCATCCCCTCGATCAGGAGCGTCGGCGCCGCGGTGCCGAAATTGCGGTCGAGGTCGTTCGCCGGCACCATGTTGAGGAACATGGTCTTCAGGTTCGAGGCGATCGTCACCTCGGCCACCGGATAGGCCAGCGCGCCGTTCTCGATCCAGTAGCCGGAGGCGCCGCGGCTGTATTCGCCGGTCACCATGTCGACGCCCTGGCCGAACACCTCGGTGACATAGAAGCCGCGCTTCAACGAGGCGATCAAGTCTTCCGGCGAGCGCTCGCCGGGCTCGATGGCAAGATTGGTCGAGGACGGCGAGACCGACGAGCCGCTGCGCGAGCCGCGCCCATTGGTGACGAGGCCCAACTCACGCGCGGCCGAGGTCGACAGGAACCAGTGATTGAGCACCCCCTTCTCGACCATCAGCAGCTTGTCGCCCTCGACGCCTTCGCCATCGAAGGGACGCGAGGCCTGGCCACGCCGCCGCAAGGGCTCGTCGGTGACGGTGATCGCGGCCGACGCCACTTGCTTGCCCATCATGTCGCGCAGGAAGCTGGTCTTGCGCGCGACCGACGCGCCGTTGATGGCGCCGGCGAGATGGCCAGCTATGCCGCGCGCCACGCGCGGATCGAACACCACGTCGACCGGACCGGTCGACGTGGTGTTCGA
>NZ_RZTO01001276.1:0-1073 GCF_003997225.1 Mesorhizobium sp. M2C.T.Ca.TU.002.02.1.1 | reverse complement strand
CTCAATCTGTCCGAGAACACCGCCACCGGCTCCTGCCGGATCGGCGTCTTCAACAATCTCGACGAGAGCATCCCGCACAATGAGGGCGCGAAGTCGCAGATCAAGGTGCTGTTGCGCGAAGGCAGCGCCATCGGCAAGCCGAAATATCCGGTCGGCACTTCGGTCGCCACCACCAATGTCAACGACCGGCTGATGATTGCCGGCAATTGCGTCTTCTCGCGCATGGGCGCGCCTTACGGCCAGGCGGAGAGCGGCTCGCACCTGCCGGCCGGCGTCGGCGTCATCTCGGGCGAGGATCCGTTCAAGCACGGCAAGTCCTATGTCAACCAGGTCTTCGTCGGCTATGCCGGCGGCGGTGCCCGCCACGGCTTCGACGGCTGGCTCACCTATTGCGGCCCGGCCAATGCCGGCCTGATCCAGCTCGACTCGGTCGAGGTCGACGAGTCGATGTATCCGATCGTCATCGAGCGGCGCGGCGTTCTGCCTGGATCGCAAGGTTTCGGAGAGTTCGAGGGCGCACCGGCGACCGGCGGCGTCTTTTATCCGCTCGACCACGACATGACGATCGTCTACGCGGCCGACGGCACCAGCTTCCCGCCGCGCGGCGTGCTGGGCGGCGGCGACGGCAAGGAGAGCGAGACGATCAAGCTTAGGGCCGGCGAGAAGATCGTGCTGCCCGCTTTCAGCGAAGAGACGATCGAGGACGGCGCCCGCATCGAGTTCACCGCCTGCGGTGGCGGCGGTTACGGCGATCCGCTGAAGCGCGATCCGAAGCGTGTCGCGGCGACCGTCAATCGCGGCTGGCTGAGCCGCGAGGACGCTGAAACGGTCTACAAGGTGGTTCTGACCGATGCCGACGAGCCTGGCCTGCTCAAAGTCGACGAAGCCCGTACAGCCGCCCTCAGGGCGGTTTGATTCCAACAGGCGCGGAATCGGCAGAAAGCTGGAATTCCAGACCATTGATTTGGCGGAGGGAGCGCCTTGCCGGCGGTTTGCCATGCATGATGATCGACCGGTATCGAGCCGCCGCCTGCCATCGACGGACGCTGCCCTTCTGCTCCTGGCAGCAGCGA
>NZ_RZTO01001275.1:0-1074 GCF_003997225.1 Mesorhizobium sp. M2C.T.Ca.TU.002.02.1.1 | reverse complement strand
ATCTTGTACTTGGTGAAGGCAACGCCGGCATCGCCATAGATCAGGAAGCGGTCTACGGCATATCCGAGCCGGCCGCGCACGGAGCCAAGGTAATCCTGCTTGGTCTGGCAGACCGTGCCTGCATCATCCGAACATTGATTGTCGCCCTTCACGGTCGAGCCCGCAAAGTCGCCTTCAATGCCAATGACATACCGGTCGATCTGCCAGTTGTAACCGATCTGGCCGCCGAAGACACCGCCGGAGCCGTTCGTATTGAAGGGAACAAAGGTTCCGGACCAGTGGCTGTCGTTCCAGCCGCCGCCCGCCTGCCCACCGATATAGAAGCCGGTCCACGAGAAAGGCATGGCCGCGACAGGCTGAACGAGATCCGCCGCAAGAACCGGAGACGAGGCTGCCAAGAAAGCAACCGAACAAAGGAGCGCCAGCTTCATGAATGTCTCCGCATCGACCGACGATATGTCTATGCCACAATACGGGTTACGCCCCGTGATCAAAAGCTTCGGCAAAGGGCTTTTAGCCGACGGGAGTTGTAGCTCGGCAACAAATTAACGGCTCCTAATTCACCTGGGTCTCGTGCTCACTTTTCCACCCCGGGCTACTTCCCTGCCCGCCCGATACACGACGCGCTCCTTCGGCACCGCCACTACCGCTTCCGGGACATGCTCGGCCCTGAGCGCGACGAAATCCGCCCTGGCGCCGACGGCGATGCCGTAGCCTTCGAGGCCTAGCACCTCGGCGCCGGCATGGCTCACCACATCACAGGCGGCTTCCAGTTCCCAATCCTCGTAGAAGCCGGAGCGATAGCCGATCATGTTCGCGCGGTTGAGCATGTCGCCATCGCCATAGGGCCACCAGGAATCGCGGATGTTGTCGGAGCCGGCAAAAACGGTGACGCCCGCCTTGCGCAGCGCCGCCACCGGCGGGAATGGGTGATCGCCGGGCGCGTTGGTCATGATGGCGACGCCGGCGGCGGCGATCCGCTCGCCTGCCCCGGCCAACGCATCGGCGGAGATGTCGCCCAGTCCATAGGCGTGGCTGACGACGACCTTTCCCTGCATGCCCGATGCCGTGGTC
>NZ_RZTO01001274.1:0-1082 GCF_003997225.1 Mesorhizobium sp. M2C.T.Ca.TU.002.02.1.1 | reverse complement strand
CGCCTCGAAACGCTTGCGCATCAGGCGCTGCACGTCGTGGATCAGAAACCCCAATCTGTCGATACCATCAGAAACCATGAGCGATACATATAATAAGCGTGCTTACTATTCAAGAGGATGCTTTGTTCCAGAAGCCGGCAAACCGACATGGCAGACATGCAACGCCCGGAACGGTTAGCGATCGATGAAATGCGGGGTCGATGCCGGCAGGCTGTACCAAAGGCGCGGGATATCACGGCCGGCGGCGCATCAGCATGGTGACGACGAAGAAGGCGCCAAGCGAGCTCGTGATGATTCCGATCGGCAGTTCCTGCGGCGGCAAAAGCGTGCGGGCAAGCAGATCGCTGGCCAAGAGCAGGATCGCGCCGAAGAGCGCGCAGGTCGCTATCAGCGGCCGGTGCAGCGGACCGGCCAGCGGCCGGCCGAGATGCGGGATCATCAGGCCGACGAAGCCGATGACACCGGCCACGGCGACGAGAATGGCGGTCGCCAGGGCGGCGACGAGGAATGTCGTGCGGCGCATCCTCGCCACCGGAACGCCGAGGCTCTCGGCGGCGCTTTCACCGGCGAGGAAGGCATCGAAACGGCGGTGGTTCCGCAGGCCGTAGGCGAGGATGATGCCGGCGCCAAGCGCCGCAAGGCCGATATTGTCCCAGCGTGCGAGGCCGAGCCCGCCCATGGTCCAGAACAGCACCGAATGCGCGGCGCGCTGGTCACCGGCGAAGACGAGATAGTTGGTCAAGGCGGTGAACAGGAATGAGACGGCAAGGCCCGCGAGGATCAGCCGCTCGGGACCTTGCCCCTTCACCCGCGACACCAGCAGAAGCACGATTGCCGCCGCCAGTATGCCACCGGTGAAGGCGGCAAGCGGCAGCGTCCAGATGCCGAACGTATCGCCGAATACGGTGATGACGGAGACTGCGCCGGCGGCCGCGCCCGAGGAGAGGCCGAACAGGAACGGGTCGGCGAGGTCGTTGCGGGCGACCGTCTGCAGCAGCGCGCCGGTGACGCCGAGGCCGGCGCCGACGGCGATCGCCAAGAGCGCGCGCGGCAGCCTCAGGTCGACGACGATGCTGCCGACC
>NZ_RZTO01001273.1:0-1083 GCF_003997225.1 Mesorhizobium sp. M2C.T.Ca.TU.002.02.1.1 | reverse complement strand
CATGCGCTAGTCAATCGATTGAAACGGCGCAGCCGCGCCGCAACGAGGACGATCAAGAGCATGGCAGGCGAAGACGAGAAGGGGCTGCGGTTTCCGGTCCTGATCGGCGACATTGGCGGCACCAATGCGCGCTTCTCGATCGTGCTCGACGCCAATTCGGAAGCGACCGAGCCGCATATCGTCCAGACCGCCAACTTCAAGACCATCGACGACGCGATCCAGGCGGCGGTGCTCGACCGCTCGTCCATCCAGCCGAATTCGGCGGTGCTGGCGATCGCCGGACCGGTCGACGGCGACGAGATTCCGCTTACCAACTGCCCCTGGGTCGTGAAACCCCGGAAGATGATCGCCAATCTGGGCCTGACCGAGGTCGTGGTGCTCAACGATTTCGAGGCGCAGGCGCTGGCCGTCGTGGCGCTCGGCGAAGAGCATATGGAAAAGATCGGCGGCGGCACGCCGGAACCCAATGCGAGCCGCGTCGTGCTCGGTCCCGGCACGGGTCTTGGCGTCGCCGGGCTGATCTATGCGCTCGACCACTGGATCCCGGTGCCGGGCGAGGGCGGGCATATGGATATCGGACCGCGCACGCCGCGCGACTTCGAGGTGTTCCCGCATATCGACAAGCTGGAAGGCCGCATTTCCGGCGAGCAGATCCTGTGCGGGCGCGGGCTGGTCAACGTCTATCGCGCCGTGGCGAGGGCCGACGGCAAGCCGGCGCCCTTCACGACGCCGGCCGAGATCACCGGTGCCGCGCTCGCCAAAACCGACGCGGTGGCCGAAGAGGCGCTGGCGCTGTTCGTCACCTGCCTCGGCCGCACCGCCGGCGATCTCGCGCTGGTGTTCATGGGCCGCGGCGGCGTGTTCCTCACCGGCGGCATCGCGCAAAAGATCGTGCCGGCGCTGAAGGAGGGCAATTTCCGCGCCGCCTTCGAGGACAAGGCGCCGCACAGCGCGCTGATGCGCGAAATGCCGGTCTATGTCATCACCCATCCGCTGGCGGCGCTGCTCGGGCTCGCCGCCTATGCCAGGACACCGTCGCTGTTCGGCGTCAACACGGCGGGGCGGCACTGGCGGGTCTGATCG
>NZ_RZTO01001272.1:0-1085 GCF_003997225.1 Mesorhizobium sp. M2C.T.Ca.TU.002.02.1.1 | reverse complement strand
CGTCGGAACCTCGCTGCGGCCGATCGTGACGCGGGGAATGGCCGTCTTCGTCCGCCGCCCATTCGCATGGCGGCCGGCGATCGAGATCAGTTCCTGAAGCGCCTCGTTCATCGCTTTCAGCATTGCCGATCCACGGCGGCCAGGCAACCAAGCGGGCACCCAACTGCGAGGATCAGGCAAGAGGCTGAGAGCTTTTGGCGCGCAAAGCGGGCCGGCACACGTCATCTCTGGGTCACCGAGAAGGAGACATGAATATGACGACGAAGAAGAACGCGCTGGTGACGGGCGCCAACAAGGGTATTGGCCGTGAGACCGTCCGGCGGCTGGCGGCATTGGATTACAAGGTGTGGCTCGGTGCTCGCGATGCCGAGCGCGGCGAGACCGCTGCGCAAGCGCTGCGCGGCGAAGGGCTGGACGTCGAGTGGCTCGCGCTCGACGTCGCCAGCGACGACGGCGTGGCGGCGGCGGCCAAAGCCGTCGCGGCGCAGACTCCCAGCCTGGACGTGCTGGTCAACAATGCCGGCATCGCGCCCGGCTATGTCGACGCGCTTGGCGCGGATGGCCGCTATGAGCGGCCGCCAAGCCGCGAGGATGTCGCGGACATGAAAGCCACCTACGACGTCAACGTCTTCGGCCCAGTGCGGGTCACCCAGGCGTTCCTGCCGCTGCTCGCGGCATCGCCCGCTTCCCGCATCGTCATGGTGAGCAGCTATCTCGGATCGCTGGCGCGCGCGTCCGGCAACAGCCAGTCGCCCAATGTCATGGGCTATGGCAGCTCGAAGACCGCGCTCAACGCCGTAACACTCGCCTTCGCCGGGAACTTGCGCCACGCGGCATCATGGTCAATGCCGCCGCGCCCGGCTACACCGCGACGGACCTCAACGCGCACAGAGGCGGCCGCACGGTGCAGCAGGCGGCCGAGATCATCGTGCGGCTGGCGACGCTGGAGCCCGGCGGGTCGACGGGCGGCTATTTCGATGAGAACGGCCCGCTGCCCTGGTAAGCAAGCACGGATTACTTCCTGAGCTTGCTCGCCTCACGCGCCAGCGCTTCAATCTCGTCCCACCTGCCGGCCTTGATGAGAT
>NZ_RZTO01001271.1:0-1087 GCF_003997225.1 Mesorhizobium sp. M2C.T.Ca.TU.002.02.1.1 | reverse complement strand
AAGTAGCAATACAGGAAATCCGAGAAATAGCAGATGTTGTGGTAGGAGGTGAGGATGGCGCCGTCGAGCCTCAACTCGGCCAGGATCTTGCGCAGGCCGTCCTGCCGGCGCTCCATTTCGGCATCGCTGAAGGTCGGGACGACCTTTTGGCCATTGTGCATGTTTTGCAGCCGCAACAGTTCATTCGGCATGCCCTTGGCATAGACGTTCATTAGGTCCTCCGTACCGCGAAAAAGGGATGATCAAGCGTCGCTTCGGACAATAGGGAGGCGGCCCGGGCAGGGGAAATTAGAAGTCGATATCAGGCAATTACAGTTGCTAATCGCTACCGCGAATTAGGGGAGGTCTCGGGTTGGATTTCCCCGGCAACAGACCGTTGTCCGGTTCGATATGAGACCCAAACTGCTTTGCTATCGGCGCATGGCTCTTCTCTGGCTTAGCCATGGTCGTCTGCGGCGAAAGACTCTCTTCTCGACCGTACAGATATACCGACTTCATCTGTCGCCTCGTGCCATGCCCGAAGCTCGGGGTAGCGATGGCCCTCCAACGAAATCTTGAGGCATCGTTGCTGTGTCGGCCAACGTGTAACGATCGACGAAGGATTTACGCACCTGATCGATGCTCGCTTGTGCCACGGTGGTGGCTGTGCAGCCATTGAAAACAGTGCGATAGACAGATCCGCGACGTTTCGCCGGGTGCGGCAATGGTAGTCGGCGCAATGAAGGATCGGCTCGATAAATCTGGCGCCTGGCTCGTACTGTCTCGTTAACGCCTTTTCCGTCGACCGTTGACCCAAAGTGCCATCGATGCGCATATCCGCCGACAACTAGCAGCAATGCGAGGGTCGGCAGGCGCGCAAACAGCTTTCTCCGCCAAACCTCCACGCACTCCCGGCGGGGTGGCAAATCGCCTCCACTGGGGCTTAGGCCTGGAAAGCAGAATCTCATGGGAACAATCGCAACCATGGAGGGGTCGTAGAATTCCTCCTCATTCATTCCCAGCCATTGCCTAAGCCTCACTCCCGAAGGATCGTCGAACGGTCGCCCGCTTTCATGCGCCCGGATCCCTGGGGCCTGACTTGCTATGC
>NZ_RZTO01001270.1:0-1094 GCF_003997225.1 Mesorhizobium sp. M2C.T.Ca.TU.002.02.1.1 | reverse complement strand
ATGAAGCGCCCGCCGGCGCGTTCGAGCGCGGCCCGCCGATGCGGGTCGGCTTCCAGGCAAGCGGCGACATAGAGCGGCACGCGGTCGACGCCGGAAACCAGCTTGGACGTCTCCGGCAACCGGATCTGCCGATCGAGGATGATACGCGCCGGCGAGCGGTTCTCCAGTCCCGGCAGGCGCACGGTCAACGCCGGATCGTCCTCGAGCGCCGTGCCGATGCCGACCAGGATGGCGTCAGACTCGGCGCGCATCAGATAGACGTCGCGTCGCGCGATCTCGCCGGTGATGGCGACCTGGCCGGCGCCCCTGCGGCCGATCTTGCCGTCGCTCGAAAGCGCAAGCTTCAGAGTTACTTCGGGGCGTTTTTTCAGAGAGCGAGTCAGATAGCCGGCCATCTGCTCGGCAGCCTCGGCCGCCAGCACTTTCTCCACCACCTCGACGCCGGCAGCGCGCAGGATGGCGTAGCCTTGGCCGGAGACGCGTGGATCGGGATCGCTCGCCGCACCCACCACCCGCGCTATGCCGGCATTGACCAGCGCGTTGGCGCAAGGCGGCGTGCGGCCGTGATGGGCGCAAGGCTCCAGCGTAACATAGGCAGTGGCGCCATGGGCCAGTTCGCCAGCCTCGGCCAGCGCCTCGGTCTCGGCGTGCGGGCGGCCGCCGACTGCCGTCACGCCGGTGCCGACGATCATCGGCCCGGCGCCGTCGTCGCGCACGATGATGGTGCCGACGGAAGGGTTGGTCGAGGTGCGGCCGGCATTGCGGCGCGACAGCCTGATGGCCGCGGCCATGAAACGGCGGTCAAGGGCCGCCTGCGCGGCCTCGTCCAGTCGCGGTCCCGCCATGATCAGTCGGCGTCCTCTTCGGCCTTTTCCTCGTCGCCCTTCAATTCGCCCAGCAGTTCGTGGAAATCCTTGGCTTCGCGGAAATTGCGATAGACCGAGGCGAAGCGGACATAAGCGACGTCATCCAACGACTTCAGCGCCTCCATGACCAGCCGGCCGACCTCGCCCGAGGCGATCTCGGTTTCGCCCGAGCTTTCGAGCTGGCGTACGATGCCGGTAACGGCGCGGTCGATGCGCTCGGGGTCGACA
>NZ_RZTO01000126.1:0-10663 GCF_003997225.1 Mesorhizobium sp. M2C.T.Ca.TU.002.02.1.1 | reverse complement strand
CCTCGGCGCGACGCATCACGGCGGTCATCCCCTATTTCGGCTACGCGAGGCAGGACCGCCGCGCCTCCGGCCGCACGCCGATCTCGGCCAAGCTCGTCGCCAACATGATCACCCGCGCCGGCGCCAACCGCGTGCTGACTCTCGACCTGCATGCCGGCCAGATCCAGGGCTTCTTCGACATCCCGACCGATAATCTGTTCTCGGTGCCGGTGATGGCCCGCGACGTGAAAGCCAAATACAAGCAGCTCGGCAATGTCGTCGTCGTGTCGCCCGACATCGGCGGCGTGGTGCGGGCGCGCGCGCTGGCCAAACGTTTCGACGCGCAGCTCGCCATCGTCGACAAACGCCGCGAGCGTCCGGGCGAATCGGAAGTCATGAACATCATCGGCGCCGTCGCCGGCAAGGATTGCCTCTTGATCGACGACATCGTCGATTCCGGCGGCACGCTCTGCAACGCGGCCGACGCGCTGCTCGCCAACGGCGCGACCTCCGTCACCGCCTACATCACCCATGGCGTGCTCTCCGGCGGCGCCGTCGCCCGCATCGCCGGCTCGAAGCTGCAGGAGCTGGTGATCACCGATTCGATCCAGCCGACGCAGGGCGTGCTCGATGCGCCGAACATCCGCGTCATTTCGATCGCCGATCTGATGGGCGAAGCGATCTCGCGCACGGCGACCGAGGAATCGGTGTCGAGCCTGTTCGATTGATCAGAAACTGGCTACTCCGGGCGCGTAGCGCAGCAGCGTGACCCCTTGCGCAAGGCGCTCGGTGCCGAGCGGCTTCAGCGCCAGCGACAGGCCGGACCGGAAGTACGGCTTGCCGCCGCCCAGCACGACCGGATGCATGTAAAGCCGGTATTCGTCGATCAGGCCCGCGCGGACAAGATGGGCAGCCAACTCGGCGCCGGCGACGGAAATCTCGCCGTCCGTGTCCGCCTTGAGCGACCTTGCAACCGCCTCGACATCACCTCTCACTAGACGGGCATTCGGCCCAACCTCCCGAAGCGTGGTCGAAAATACGACCTTCGGCGTCTCCCGCCAGGCATGCGCAAAATCCCGCTCGACCTCCTCGGCGGCGATCTCCCGCTCCGGGCTGTCCCAGAAACGCATGGTTTCATACATCCTGCGCCCGCAAAGCGCGATCGACGTCCGTCGCATCTCGTCGTTGAAATGCCGGTGCAATTCCTCTTCCGGAACCGGCAGGTCAATACTTCCACTCGGCCCGGCGATGTAGCCGTCCAGCGATGTCAGCATGGCATAGACGATCGTTGCCACCAGCGTCCCTCCGATTTTGCCTCATCACAAAGAGGAACATAACCGATTGCAATTTGCAATCGGTATTTGGCAAACGGAACCCAGACTGAGAACCGACACATCAACTCAATGCTGACGGCGCTGTCTCACGCGGCGATCGGACCACCTGTGCGGCGCGGGTTTTCACCGACATCGCGCGCGCCGCGCATATAGCCGCGCGGCGAGGTCCCGAGCATGCGCTTGAACATGGTCGTGAAGGCCGGCACGCTGTCATAGCCGAGATCGAGCGCCACCCTGGTGATCGGCTCGCCATCGGCGAGCCTGGGCAGCGCCGCGAACAGGCAGGCCTGCTGGCGCCAGGTCGACAGCGACAGTCCGGTCTGGCGGTGGAAGGCGCGGGTGAAGGACCGCCGGCTCATGCCTGAGGCATCCGCCCATTCGTCGATCGTCGCACGCGGCGACGGGGCCGCGACGAAGCGCCGGCAGAGTGCTGCAAGCTTCGGATCGGACGGGAAAGGCAGGCCGAGCGGCCGTTCCGGCAGGTTCGGGATCTCATGCAGCAGAAGACCCATGACGAGGGCGGCGCGCCCTTCGAGCTCGCTCCCCTGCGGCAGCTTCTCCGATTCGACGATCAGGCTGTGCATCAGCTCGGTGATGCCGACGACGCGCAGGCCCTCCGGCAGGCCGGGAATGGCGTCCGGCATGACATAGACCGACCGCATGGAGACGTCGCCCAGCATCTCGACGGAATGCTCGGTGCCGGCCGGTATCCACATCGCGTGGTCGGGCGGCACCATCCAGCGCCCGTGCCTGGTCGTCACCAGCACCACGCCGACCAGCGCGTGCAGCAACTGGCTGCGGCTGTGGCGGTGCCGCGGCACGTGGTAGCCGTCCGGATATTCTGTCGGCAGCGCCACCGCCGGCCCGACGGCCTGTTCCAGCCATTGCCAGCGGCTTTCATGCAGCCGGCCGAGCTCGGCGGCGTCGCCCTTGAATATCTCCTTGCCATGCGGCATCGATGTGGCCCACTTGCGAAACTATTGGACCAAACCACGAAAGAAGTCGCTTGGCAACGGGCCTATAAGGCCGGCTGCGGTTCGCCGCCTAGAGCATGATCCCGAAAAGTGGAAACCGGTTTTCGGAAAAGATCATGCTCCAACAAGACTACGGAGCATTGCCTTGACCGATACGACCGCCACCTCCGTCGCCGCACCGGCGCCGGCAAGCAACATCTCGGCGCAAGCGACGGCCTTCACCGTCATTCTTGCGGTGAGCTTCTGCCACTGCGTCAACGACATCATGCAGTCGCTGCTTTCGGCGATCTATCCGCTGCTCAAGGACAATTACGGTCTCGATTTCTGGCAGATCGGCCTTCTGACCTTCACCTTCCAGGTGACGGCTTCGCTGCTGCAGCCGGTGATCGGCATGATCACCGACAAGAAGCCGATGCCCTACTCCTTGCCCTGGGGCATGGCCTCGTCGCTGGTCGGCCTGGTGGTGCTCGCTCATGCCGGCCATTACTGGCTGCTTTTGATCGGCGCCTCGCTGATCGGCATCGGCTCGGCGATCTTCCATCCGGAATCCTCGCGCATCGCCCGTTTTGCTTCCGGCGGCCGCTTCGGCCTGGCGCAGTCGCTGTTCCAGGTCGGCGGCAATTTCGGCCAGGCGATGGGCCCGCTGCTCGCCGCCTTCATCGTCGTGCCGTTCGGCCAGACCAGCATTTCCTGGTTCGCCGTCGGCTCGCTGATCGGCATCGTCGTCTTGTGGCGGGTCGGCGGCTGGTACAGCCGGCTGCGCGCCGCGATGGCCACCCGCAAGCAGGCTGCCCATGTCTCGCCCTTCGCGCGCAAGAAGGTCATGTGGGCGCTGGCCGTGCTGACGCTGCTGGTGCTGACCAAGAACGCCTATATCGCCTCGCTCTCCAGCTACTACACCTTCTACGCCATCCATAAGTTCGGCGTTTCGGTGCAGACGAGCCAGGTGATGCTGTTCCTGTTCCTCGGCGCCTCGGCGCTGGGTATCCTGCTCGGCGGACCGTTCGGCGACCGCTATGGACAGAAGGCGATGATCTGGTTCTCGATCGTCGGCGTGCTGCCCTTCACGCTGGCGCTGCCCTACGCCAATCTGGAATGGACGATGGTGCTCACCGTGCTGATCGGCCTGATCCTGTCGTCGGCCTTCTCCAACATCGTCGTCTTCGCGCAGGAGCTGGTTCCGGGCCGCGTCGGCATGATCGCCGGCATCTTCTTCGGCTTCGCCTTCGGCATGGGCGGCATCGCCGCCGCGGTGCTCGGCGTCGTCGCCGACATGAAGGGCATCGACTTCGTCTACCAGATCTGCTCGTATTTGCCCTTCCTCGGCCTGCTGACGGTCTTCCTGCCCAACATGAAGGAAGCGCGGATGGCCTGATTGCCCAGCCACCTCGAACGACTTCCAAGGATCAAGGCACCCGCCGCTTGGCGGGTGCCTTCGTGTTTGACGACCGGCCTCAGGCCTTGAAGAAGGCCAGGAGGTCGGCGTTGATGACGTCCGCGTGGGTCGTTGCCATGCCGTGCGGAAAACCCTTGTAGACCTTGAGCTCGCCCTTCTTGAGCAGCTTGATCGAGATGAGCGCGGAGTCCGCGATCGGCACGATCTGGTCGTCGTCGCCATGCATGACCAGCACCGGCACGTCGATTGTCTTCAGGTCTTCGGTGAAGTCGGTTTCCGAGAAGGCCTTGATGCAGTCGTAATGCGCCTTGGCGCCGCCCATTATGCCCTGGCGCCACCAATTGTCGATGACGCCTTCGGAAACCTGCGCGCCGGGACGGTTGAAGCCGTAGAACGGTCCGGCCGGCACGTCATGGAAGAACTGGGCGCGATTGGCCGACAGCGCCGCGCGGAAACCGTCGAACACCTCGATCGGCAAGCCGCCCGGATTGGCGGGCGTCTTCAACATGATTGGCGGCACCGCGCCGATCAGCACTGCCTTGGCGACGCGGCCCGCGCCGCCATATTGCGCGACATAGCGCGCCACCTCGCCGCCGCCCGTCGAATGACCGACATGGATGGCGTCCTTGAGGTCGAGATGCGCGGCGAGCGCCGCCACGTCGGCGGCATAGGTGTCCATCTCATTACCTGTGTCGGTCTGGCTGGAACGGCCATGGCCGCGTCGGTCATGCGCGATGACGCGGTAACCCTTCGACAGGAAGAACAGCATCTGGGCGTCCCAGTCGTCGCTGCTCAGCGGCCAGCCATGGTGGAAGACGATCGGCTGGCCCGTCCCCCAATCCTTATAGAAGATCTGCGTTCCGTCCTTGGTGGTGATCGTGCCGCTGCCCGAGCCCGGCTTGGTCTGCCCTGACGTGGTCTGCAAGCTCATCTCAATCTCCTTCAGTTGATATCACGATAAACAATATCGCGATAATTATATGCGTAACGGAGATCGAAAGCCTTGTCCATGGAAATATGTATCGCGATATCATTTTTCGTGGTACACAACAGATGCTCAGTCGGCAAAAGGAATGCGCCGTGCCTCTCCCGTTGGACAATCAGCTCTGCTTCACGCTCTATGCCACCTCGATGGCGATCAACCGCACCTACAAGCCGATGCTGGACGAGATGGGCATCACCTATCCGCAATATCTCGTGCTCAATGCGCTGGGAGAGGCGGACGGCATGTCGGTGGGCAGCATCGCGCACCGGCTCGCTTTGGAATCGAGCACCATCACCCCGCTGGTGAAGCGAATGGAGCAGGCTGGCCTTGTCACCCGGCAGCGCAGCCAGACCGACGAGCGCCAGGTGCAGGTCGATCTGACCCCCAGCGGACGGGCCCTGCTCGTCCAGTGCAACTGCCTGAACGAGACGCTGATCGAGCGCTCAGGCATGAAATTGGCTGAACTCGATGCCTTGAACCGGCAAATCCAGGCATTGCGCGATGCGCTGAACGGCGGCCAGGCCAACGACGACGCCTAGAACAATTCCAGCAAAAGTGTGAGCGGTTTCCGTCCGGAATCGCGAGCCGCGGTCACGCCTCGATCTTCACCGGCGGCAGCGGCGGCGCGTCCAGACCCTGGAACGGGTCACGCCAGGCATCGATCGCTTTCAGTTGGCCGTACCAGCGGCGGATCGACGGATAGTCGTCGAGCGGCAATCCGGCGACGTCGTTGAACGGCAGGAACGTCGCCATGCGGAAATCCGCATAGGAGATCGAATTGCCGACCAGCCACTCCCGCGCGGAAAGCTCGGGCTCGAGCACTGCCGCGGCCTTATGGAACTGCCTCAGCCCCTCCTCGACCAGCGCCCGATCGATGGGACCCAACCCATAGCGCTGCTTGGTGCCGCGCTCGAAATGCACCATGTCGCAGGCGAAGGCGAACCGCTCCTTGCCCCAGCTGATCCAGCGGATCATGTCCGGCTCGTCGTCCCCGCTGCGCCAGAAATCCGAACGCATCTCTCGCGAAAGCCGGCAGGCGATGGCGTCCGCCTCCCACAGGCTCCATCCCGCGCCGACCAATATCGGCAAGGTCAGGTTGGGATTGAGCGCACGGTAGCGCTCGGCCTGCCCGGGTGTCATCGGCGATGCGAACTCGAACGCGATCTTGGCCTTGAGATAGCGTGCCGTCGCGACCGCCAGGCGAGGATTGGGATTGCGGCTGAACAGGAGTTTCATATTGGTCCCTTGGGGTCTGGTTGCATGCCGCAGGACGGCTGAGAACCGCCCGATCCTACATTGTTGCAAACGGGACTTCCGGTTATGCTTTCGTCGCTGGAAACCGTCCCCGCCAAGCCTTCCGGCCCAAGCGCTTGCGCCCTTGCCCGCCTTCGGCTATAGAGCCGCCACCCGCGTAGACACCCTTGGAGGCAACGCGGAGGAAGGCCGGCAAGGCCCCGCATGATCCCCAGACGCATTTGGATCGCCAAACGCATCGGACAGATCGTGCAAGGCCGCGACGGCTTTCGACGTTTACGGTTGGCCTCGTGCTTGCCGCAAGCGCTCCACAACACGCGAAAGGAAATGCCATGAGCCACGATGCTTACGAGCTCAAGGCCGAAGCGCGCGAACAGGTCGGTAAGGGGTCCGCCCGTGCAGTTCGCCGCGACGGTAAAGTGCCTGCAGTTATTTACGGCGACAAGCAGCCTCCCCTGGCTATTGCGCTCAACTACAAGGATATCTTCTACAAGATCCATGGCGGCGGGTTCCTGACCACGGTCGCCACGATCGATGTCGACGGCAAGAAGATCCAGGTCCTGCCGAAGGATTTCCAGCTCGACCCGGTCAAGGATTTCCCTGTCCATGTCGACTTCCTGCGCATCGGCAAGGACACCGAGGTCAATGTCGACGTGCCTGTCCACTTCATCAATGAGGACAAGTCGCCCGGCATCAAGCGCGGCGGCGTGCTCAACATCGTTCGCCACGAAGTCGAGTTCCACTGCCCGGCCAACGCGATCCCGGACTTCATCACCGTCGATCTCGCCGGCACCGACATCGGCGACTCGATCCACATCTCGGCGGTCAAGCTGCCGGCCGGCGTCAAGCCGGTCATCTCCGATCGCGACTTCACCATCGCGACCATTGCCGGCTCCGCGGCGATGAAGCCGGAGACGGAGGAGACCACCGAGGCAGCGGCGGCCGAGACGGCGGCCCCGGCGGCCGAAGAGAAGTAATTTCTCCAGCTCCGGAGGCGACGATGCTTGTCTTTGCAGGCCTCGGCAATCCGGGCGCGAAATACGAAAACAACCGGCACAATGTCGGCTTCATGGCGGCGGACGCGATTGCCCGCCGCCATTCCTTTTCGCCCTGGTCGAGAAAATTCCAGGGCCTGATCTGCGAAGGCACGCTCGGCGGCGAGAAAATCCTGCTGATCAAGCCGCAGACCTTCATGAACCTGTCCGGACAGTCGGTCGGCGAAGCGCTGCGCTTCTACAAACTCGAACCGGCCGCGCTTACCGTTTTCTACGACGAGATCGACCTTGCCGCCGGCAAGCTCAGGGTGAAGGTGGGCGGCGGCTCCGGCGGCCACAACGGCATCCGCTCGCTCGACCAGCATGTCGGCAACGCCTATCGCCGGGTGCGCATCGGCGTCGGCCATCCCGGCGTCAAGGAGATGGTGCACGGCCATGTGCTTGGCGATTTCGCCAAGGCGGACCGTGAGTGGCTCGATGTCCTGCTGGACGCAATCGCCGACGACGCCGCGCTGCTCGCCAAGGGCGACGACAGCTCGTTCATGAACCGCGTCACTATCGCCTTGCGTGAAAAACTCGTGCCGACCGGCGACGACGACCGCCCGCCGCCCAAGCCGCCGAAGCAGCAAAGCCATGTCCGCCAGGCGCGCCCGCAGCAGCCGGCGGCAAAAATTCCCGAAAGCGGTCCGATGGCCGCCATGCTGAAGAAGCTGTTCGGAAAAGACTAAAGAGCGCGGCCGCGCGGCACCGCTCAGCGGGATTGCGTCTTACGGCACCGACATCGCTCCGGGGCCACAAGTGAGGTCAGCATGGCGGACAGTGTCTCGGATCTGGCGGGACGCGCCAGAAAACTCGGCCTGGCTGGGGACTTCGTCTCGGGTCACGCGCTGATCGACCAAGCCGGGCGTCTGGCCGGCGACGATCCGGAAGCCCGTGCGATCTGCGCTCTCGAACGCGGCCGCCTCCACAATTCCGCCGGTGAACGCGAAAGCGCGCGGCCGCTGTTCGGCGAAGCCTGGCGACTGGCGCGGCAGGCCGGAGCCCATGCATTGGCCGTGGACGCCGCGCATATGCTGGCGATCGTTGGAACGCTTGACGGCGCCGTTGAATGGACCGCGACCGCCTTCGCCTATATCGGCGAGCATCCGGAGGCCGGACCCTGGCGTGCACCGCTGCTCAACAATCTCGGCTGGTCCTACTTCGATGCCGGCCGGTTCGCTGACGCTCTGGCTCTGTTCGAGCAGGCCGTCGACTTGCGCCGCTCGGCCGGCGAGAAACGCGAACAGCGCATCGCGCGCTACGCCGTGATCAGGACGTTGCGCGCGCTGGGACGCCTGGAAGAAGCCCGGCGACTTGCCGAAGAAACAGCCGCCGCGGCAGTCGCCGAGGGCGCCCAGGCGCCTTATGTGCTGGAGGAACTGGCCGAATGCCGCGCTCTTCTGGGCGACTTGGACGGCGCCCGCGACAGCGCGCGGCAGGCACTGGCGGTGCTGGAGCAAGACCAGGCCTTCGTTGGTGGCGAACCGGTGCGCCTCGCCAGACTTCGCCGGCTTGCGCGATGATCCCGCGATAACCAGATTAGCCGCCATGAGGCGGCCCGGCCGATCGGGGCTTGACGTTCGTCATCCCTATCGCCCATAGCCCTCACCAAAATCGAAATTCCGACAGGACTGGACGAACATGGGTTTCAAATGTGGCATCGTTGGCTTGCCCAACGTCGGCAAGTCGACGCTGTTCAACGCGCTGACCAGGACGGCCGCCGCGCAGGCCGCTAATTATCCTTTCTGCACCATCGAGCCGAACACCGGCGAGGTGGCGGTGCCGGATCCGCGCCTGCGGAAGATCGCGGCGATCGGCAAGTCGAAGGAGATCATCCCGACCCGCATCTCCTTCGTCGACATCGCCGGCCTGGTGCGCGGCGCCTCCAAGGGCGAAGGGCTGGGCAACCAGTTCCTCGCCAACATCCGCGAGGTCGACGCCATCGTGCATGTGCTGCGCTGTTTCGAGGATGACGATATCACCCATGTCGAGGGCCGCATCGATCCGGTGACCGACGCCGAGACGGTCGAGACCGAGCTGATGCTCGCGGACCTAGAAAGCCTCGAGCGCCGCATCGTCCAGATCCGCAAGCGCGCCGCCGGCAAGGACAAGGAAGCCATGGCCGTGCTGCCGATGATGGAGGCCGCGCTCGAATTGCTGCAGGCCGGCAAGCCGACGCGCTTCCTGCTCAACGGCATTGGCGCTGACGATCTGCGCATCCTGCAGGGGCTGAACCTGCTGACCTCGCATCCCGTTCTCTATGTCTGCAACGTCGCCGAGGCGGACGCCGCCACCGGCAACGAGCACACCAAGGCGGTGGAGAAGATGGCGGCCGCCCAGGGCGCCGGCACGGTGGTGATCTCGGCGGCGATCGAGGCGGAAGTCGCCCAGCTTTCCGACGAGGAGGAAATGGAGTTCCTGGCTTCGATCGGCCTCGACGAGCCGGGCCTCAACAAGGTGATCCGCGCCGGCTACGAGCTCCTGCATCTGATCACCTACTTCACCGTCGGGCCGAAGGAGACGCGCGCCTGGACGATCCACAAGGGCGATAAGGCGCCGCAGGCTGCCGGCGTCATCCACACCGACTTCGAACGCGGCTTCATCCGCGCCCAGACCATCTCCTACAACGACTTCGTCACGCTGGGCGGCGAAGTGGCCGCCAAGGAAGCCGGCAAGGCGCGCGACGAAGGCAAGGAGTATGTCGTCCAGGACGGCGACATCATGCTGTTCAAGTTCAACACCTGATCCCCAGGGAGACCCGGCGATGATGAAAACCTTCGTCGTGGACAATGACCGCCTGCGCCTCACCGAGGATCTTGCGGCGGACAGCGACAGGGTGGTCTGGGCCGACCTCTTCAATCCGACCAAGGAGGAAGAGGCGCGCATCGAGAGCTGGCTGGGCATTGCTATCCCGACGCGCGAGGAGATGGAGGAGATCGAGATTTCGAGCCGCCTCTATGTCGAGGACGGCGGCTACTTCATGACCGCCGTGCTGCCGGCGCAGACCGAGGCCGACGATCCCTTGATGTCGCCGGTGACCTTCGCGCTTGCCGGCAACCGGCTGATCACCATCCGCTACCACGAACCCAAGGCCTTCAAGACCTTCCCGCTGCACGCCGAGAAAGTGGCAACCGGCTGCACCAGCGGCGACACCATCCTGATCGGCTTGCTGGAAGCGATCGTCGACCGCCTGGCCGACATTCTCGAGCGCGCCGGCCGCGACGTCGAAGCGATCTCGCGCGACATCTTCGAGGCGCGCTCGACCAAGGCATCGAAGCGCAACCGCGATTTCCAGGAACTCCTGAAAGGCATCGGCCGCAAGGAGGATCTCGCTTCTTCGGTTCGCGACAGCCTGATCTCGCTGCAGCGCCTGGCCGGCTTTCTCGCCCATGTCGCGGGCCAGACCAAGATGAGCAAGGATGTGCGCGCCCGCATCAAGACCCTCTCGCGCGACGTGCTCTCGCTCGCCGACCACGCCACCTTCCTGTCGCAGAAGATCTCCTTCCTGCTCGATGCCACGCTCGGCATGATCTCGATCGAGCAGAACGCCATCATCAAGATCTTCTCGGTCGCCGCCGTCATCTTCTTGCCGCCGACGCTGGTCGCCTCGATCTACGGCATGAATTTCGACATCATCCCCGAGCTCAAATGGGAACTCGGCTACCCCTTCGCCATCGGCCTGATGGTGATCTCGGCCATCCTTCCCT
>NZ_RZTO01001269.1:0-1095 GCF_003997225.1 Mesorhizobium sp. M2C.T.Ca.TU.002.02.1.1 | reverse complement strand
GACCCGATCCGGTCGAGGCGCGTTCGCTGCGCGTCGATGTCGTTGCCTTCTCCGGCACGCCGGAGGCGGCGCGAATCGTGCGCAAGGTGATCGCCGAGCGCGCCGGGCCGATCGTGCCTCTGGTCAGCGAGGTGCTGAACCCCGCGGCTTACGCGCATGAGCGTGCGGTTTGCGTCGACACGACGGCGGCGGGAGGCAACGCCAGCCTGCTGGCTGCAGCATAGCAGGCTTGGCGGAGGTGCGTTTCAGGCGCCTTCGACGACCGAAAAGCCTTCGAACTGCGGGTGGCCCAGATAGTGCACTTTCGACCCGCCGGCGTTGCGATGGGCGGCGCGGAAGTTTTCCGATTTCGTCCAGGCGACGAAATCCTCCTGGCTTGCCCAGACCGTGTGCGAGGCAAACAGCGTATAGCCCTCGGTCTCGTTGACCGGCCCGCGCAGCAGATGGAATTCCCTGAAGCCCTTCATTTCGGAGAGGCTGGAATCGCGGTTCTTCCAGACGTCCTCGAAGGCTTCCTCGGAGCCGGTCTGGACCTTGAAGCGGTTCATGGCGATGTACATTGGTTTCCTTTCGAAATGGATGAACTCTGACGTCCAGGAAGGCTTCATTGGGGGACGACGCCTTAAAAAGGGCCGATCCGCGCCTTGAACACCCAACTTGATTTTCCGGTCTCGGGCGGAATGGGAGGGAACGGGGCTTGCTTGCGCACCAGCGTCAAAGCGAACTGATCGAGCTCGGCGGACCCTGAACTTTCGGCGAGCTGCAGGTCGCTGACGCTGCCATCGGCCGCGACGACGAAAACCACCCTGGCATTGTTGCGGGCCTTGGCCTGGACCGATTTCGAAACGCGACGATTGGCGCGTGCAAGTTTCTTCTGGATTTCACCGCTGTAGCGGGATTCCAGGGCATTGCCGGCGGCCTGTTTCTTGCCCTTGCTGGCGACCGCCGGCGCGTCGCGCGTATCGCCATCCGCCGTGCCGCCAGTTTCAATGGTTTGGCTTGGCCCAGCCGATGCGGCTGGGGCGCTCGATGTCGCGCTGGGAGCCGATGGCTGTTCAGGCTCGACTGGGGGTGCTTCAGCGCTTTGCGGCTCGG
>NZ_RZTO01001268.1:0-1103 GCF_003997225.1 Mesorhizobium sp. M2C.T.Ca.TU.002.02.1.1 | reverse complement strand
AAGATGCCCGCCGTCGTCGAGCCGCCGATAACGTTCGACACCTGCGCGACGCCAAACGCTCCGGCCAGAGTTGCCGTGCCGGAACCGATCGAGATCGAAACCGAGACCGCGACCTGCAGGGCGGTGATCGACTTGCTGGAATCGGCCTCGATAGTGGCGCTTCCACCCGAGGTGAGGCTCGAGTCCACCACATGCGCGGCCACGACGTCGTTCACCGTGTTCGTGGCGACCGAAACGGCCGCGGTCAGCGAAACGGTCGCCGAACTGCCGCCAATGGATGCCGAGATCGCGGCTGTCGCCACAGTGGCGTTCACCGTCGCCGAGTCGGTGGCGAAGATGCCGGCATTGCCGTCCGCGTCGACCGACGAGCCGCCGATGACACCCGCCTCGATTGTATTCGAGATGGTGTTGTCGGCGCCGGCGCCCGCTCCGGCGCCGGAAAGGCTGACGTTGCCGCCGCCGACGCCAACGCCGATCGATGCCGCCACGGCCGTGGCGGTGATGGAACCAGTCGAGGAAGCGTCCGCGGTGAAATCGCCGCCGGCGGTGATGTTCGATCCCTCCTCGACCACGGCGCGGGTAGTGTTGGTGACGGAGTTCGTGGCGTCGATGGCCGATACAGTCAGCGTCGCAGACGCGCCGCTGCCGCCGCTCACGCCGACCGATGCGGCGACTGATACGATGGTGGCGCTGATATCGGTCTGGTCGGCGGCGTTGAGGGTGACGTCGCCCGAAGCGTCGACATCCGCCGCGCGGATGATTGCAAGCACGGAATTGTTTGTGACGTTCGAGACGCCGGCGCCTGCGCCGGTCAGCGAAACGCTCGCGCTGCCGGAGCCGACCGAAACGCCCACCGAAGCCGCCGTGACGATGGCGTCGATAGACTTCGACGACGAGGCCAGCACATCGACGTCGCCAGTGACCGTCGTATCGACGTTGTCGATGATGGCTTCCGTCGTCGAGGTGATGGAATTGTGGGCAATAGACGCGCTGACCGTGCCGGCCACAGACACGCCGCTGCTGCCGCCCGCCGCGACGCTCAGGCCGACCGAGGTCGCATCGGCGTTGATGATGCCCGAATCCGTGGCGCTGACCAGCAGGCC
>NZ_RZTO01001267.1:0-1105 GCF_003997225.1 Mesorhizobium sp. M2C.T.Ca.TU.002.02.1.1 | reverse complement strand
GTTGAAAGGAATAATCCTTGCCGGGGGCAGCGGAACACGCCTCTATCCGCTCACAATAGCGGTTTCCAAGCAAATCCTGCCGATTTACGACAAACCGATGATCTATTACCCCCTGAGCGTGCTGATGCTCGCGGGAATACGCCAGATCATGGTGATCTCAACGCCGCGTGACCTGCCGGTTTTCCAGGCTCTGCTCGGCGACGGCTCGGAATTCGGCCTTGAGCTGTCCTATGCCGAGCAACCGCAGCCCAACGGCCTAGCCGAGGCTTTTATCATCGGTCGTGATTTCATCGGCAAGGACAACGTGTCGATGATCCTCGGCGACAACATCTATTTCGGCGATGGCCTATCCAAGCTCTGCCGGACGGCGGCTGCGCGCGAAAGCGGAGCTTCGGTCTTCGCTTATCATGTCGAGGATCCCGAGCGTTATGGCGTGGTCTCGTTCGACAAGGCCACCGGCATGGCTTTGACGATCGAGGAAAAGCCGCTCAAGCCGAAATCCAACTGGGCCGTTACCGGTCTCTATTTCTACGACAACAGGGTCGTCGACATCGCCTCCACCATCCGACCCTCGGCGCGTGGCGAGCTTGAGATCACGGCGGTCAACAATGCCTATCTTGAGCGCGGCGAACTGCAGGTCCACCGGCTCGGCCGCGGCTATGCCTGGCTCGACACGGGCACGCATGACAGCCTGCACGAAGCGTCATTCTTTGTGCGTACCATCGAACATCGGCAAGGAATCAAGGTCGCTTGCCCCGAGGAAATCGCTTTCGAGCAGGGCTGGCTCGACGCCGACAAGGTTCTGGAACGCGCGACGCGTCTCGGCAAGAACGAATATGCCGCTTATCTGCGCAGGCGGGTCGCCGACCTGATGGAGGATCAAGGTGCTTGAGGTCAGGACGCTCGGCCTGGAGGGCGTGCTGGAGATCGTGCCGAAGCGCCATGGCGATGCGCGCGGCTATTTCTGCGAGACCTGGAACGCGGAGCGATTTGCGCAAGCGGGCATCGACCTGACCTTCGTGCAGGACAACCATTCCTATTCCGCGGCCGCCGGCGTCCTGCGCGGCCTGCACTATCAATTGCCTCCCCGCGCCCAGGACAAGCT
>NZ_RZTO01001266.1:0-1106 GCF_003997225.1 Mesorhizobium sp. M2C.T.Ca.TU.002.02.1.1 | reverse complement strand
ATATCGAGGCATGGTTCGGCAGATCAAGAATCTCAAGCTGAGGAATTCGACCGAGCGAGTCGGATCCTATATCCTGGCCCTGTCGAAGCGGCAGGGTACGCCGGATCTGGCCGTTCTAACATTCGAGAAGACGCTGATCGCCTCCGAGCTCGGCATAACCCGCGAGTGCTTTTCGCGTGCGCTGTCGAACCTGCGAAAGTCGGGCATCAGGGTCCGTGGCCAAAGGATCGAAATTATTGATGCGGCTCGCCTTGCCGCCGCCTGCGCCCCCGACCCGCTCATCGATGGGGCGGATGCCGAGGGCTTCGCAGTCTAATTGGCTGTCTAAAAGGTTTACAACAAGGCCTCCATAGCCACGTGGCACCTCGATCAGGAGGCTGGACAAGAAGCCAGCCCCGCAAAAATGCCGTGAGACGGTGAGCCGACCAGTTATCGATCCGATTCTCTTCTCCCAATTTCGATCAACCATTCTGGAGGCCCGGGCTCAAGGCAAACCCAGACAAAGTCATTGGGAAAAAATGCCTCGAACTGACGCTTCAGTCGGCTGGGATCGAAATCCAGCACGACCGAGAATGTCTGGCCCGGCTTGAGACCATCGAACATCGACATGATGGCCGCCCGCTTCCTTGCCGCATGAAGCCGCCTCACATCATAGGTCTCGCCTTTCTCCTTCTGTTGAAAATTCGTCGAAGCCTCTCCTCCCATTGGGCAGCTCCATCAAGATGACCGACAGGCTGCGACGTTCTTTTTGCCCCACCTGGTCAGCTTGTTGTCCAAGCCATGAGCCACGGCCGCTAAGGTCCGCATCGAGCAGGGTACGACGACCGTCATGTCATCCGTTCTGAAGGAGTGCAGCCAGATGCTAGTGGGCGTGGAGCGGTTGGCGAACGAGGCAAGCTGTGCCAATCCGCCGTAGCCAAGCGCAGTGGTCGCGCCGCGCATTTTTGAGGTGGCCCGCCACGCGTAGTCACACGCAACTCCGGTCCATGCATCGCGATTTTCACATTCAGATACAAAAGGAAGGAGCTAAGATTGGAGAACTGAGGAAGAAGGCGATAATGCATAACGAAACCCGACACGACCGGTCCGTCGGCAACATCATTGTC